>NZ_CAXBOC010000005.1:0-29922 GCF_963976465.1 uncultured Cyclobacterium sp.
CCTGCTAGTTAATGCGGCTTTTAAAGCCAATAGCTTTGTAGTGGAAAGTGGTACCGTAAGACAAACCCTCAACGAGGAACAGACTCCATTCTATACCTCAACTTTTTCATTCAATACCCAAGAGGGGTTTGGAGCTGAAGATTATGGGGATTTTAGGATATTGTCAGGAGCCACATTAATTTCTGAGGGGACCAAGGCCTTCAATCAAATTATACGCAGGTCCGAAAGCAGGCCTGCGAGTTCTTTTGTACTTGAGGAAGGCGGGAATCTGGTGCTTTCCGGAGAGCGACCCATAATTGATGCGGTCAGCGTGCAATTGGATGGTAATGTAATCTATAATGGAGAAGGGAGTTCCCAAGGCTTTATAGAAAGTAGCATGACAGCATCTGAGCATGACTTTGTTTACAAGCATTTGTATTTTTCAGGTAATGCCGAGAAGGTATTGCCACCACTATTAAAGGTAATAGGAGACATAGTGTATTTGGACGGAGGAATGGTCAACGGGACCTCAACCCGCCTGATTGTTGAGGGAATTACTGATCAGAAGCTATCCATTCCATCTTTTGAACTGGCTGAACTGGATGTGAATAAAGGTTCCGGGATGCTAATTATTGAATATGATCTAAGTATTCTTCAAAACTTTGAGCAACTCGCCGGAGATATAAATTTTTTAAACAATTCGCTTTTATTGGATTTTGGGACCTCAGGAAGCTACAATTACAGTAGCGGGAATTGGCATAATTTGGCGGAAATAATTTATCACAATCTTCCCGAATCTCCGGATCAAGAAAATGCCTTATTTCCATTTTTTGACAATGAACTAGGGTTTCCGCGACATTTATTATTGGACGGAAACCTTCCCGAACAGGGGAATGGTATTACTATTCGTTATTTTAATAATCCCGGCGTTACCTATGACCCCGGCTTTAGTGATGTAGATGGGACAAGAATTGTTTACGAGTTAGACAGTTATTTTGAAATAACAGCTGTGGCCGGACCTTCTTCAACGATCAACCTCTGGGTTTTGTCAGATGATCTGGGTATTCAAGATGTTGATCATTTGAGGTTGACAGGGAATGGAGTGGCAGCAGCAGGCTTGCATTTACCTGCGAGTGAACGCTCCGGTAAATTATGGGCAGGAAGGACGGTGGCTTTGGAGGAAATGTCGAACAATGCCTTTGCTATTGCAAGTATCAATGAATTAAGTGTATTACCTTTGGAATGGTTGGAATTTGAAGCCATGCTTAAAGGGAGTGGGGTAGAAATAGCTTGGCTGAATGATACCAAATTGCCTGCAGTCTATACTGTTTTAAGAGCTGATGGTCAAAGCATGGAGTTTTTTCCAATAGAAGTAATATCGAGTCAGGATTATGGAGAAAAAGTGAGGTTTAAAGATGGTTTTCTAACTTTTGATCAACCCTATTGGTATTATCAGGTCAAAGCAGAAGATGAAGTAGGAGAGTTAAGCTTCAGTCCGGTTGTGAGAGTAGATAATCCCAGATTCCTCTACCAAGAGCCACGGATTTATCCCATGCCATACACAGGTGGTGAAGTTCATTTGGAGCTATTCGACTTACAGGATCGTTGGGATTTCACTTATAGGGTGTGGAATTCAGGAGGTTTGTTGTTTGTAGAAGGAAATATCTTAGATTCGTTTGGGAAGATTAAGTTAGAGGAGGAATTGAAAGGCCTTCCTCCCGGGAGTTATTTCATTCAGTTTATCACTCGCAACAAATGGTACAAATTAAGGTGGATAAAAGGTAATTGATTTTAATTGTCTTTTATTTACAAATGACAGCCTTCGAATGCTTCCATTGTTGGTTAGTTTTTTCATATACCGCACCTATTTTACTTTCTTTTCTTGATAAGACAGTTAGGTTTTTTTTATTCCCATTAAACCATCCCCTCTAATAGCTGTCAAAAGGATATGTTTAACACCGAGAAAAGCAATGGTTTTTTTATTGCCTTTTGGAATTGCTGCCATAGAGAATACGCTAGGCTGATTGCCAAAAAAACTATTGCATATACGGGGTTCAAATTTTAAGAATATGAAAAATATAATTAAAATTTCCTGCCTTTTAATATTTCTTCTTTCTGTCTCCATTCCTGAAATGGCCACAGCTCAAAAATCTAGAGAATCAAAAAAAGTTGTTGTCATAAATAAAGAAAATAGAAGGGCTCCAAGCAAAAAAGTGGTATACAAAAAACCCAATAAAAAGGTAATTACCGTTAGAACTTTGCCCGATAGAACTGTTATTAAGCACAAAGGTATTCATTACTATTATGCCAATAATAAATTCTATACTTATTCAGGGGGGAGGTATATAGCTATTGCTCCTAAAAAGGGGTTTCGTATAAAAACCCTGCCGATAGGTTATATTAGGGTTAAACACCCGCAAAGAAATTATTTTTGGTTCAATGGGATCTTTTACATTCAGATAGACAATGCCTATGAAGTTGTAGCGCCTGAAGTTGGAACAATAATTTATGAATTACCCAAAGACCATGAAAAGGTCACCATAGATGGTTATACCTACTATGAATTTTCCAATGTGCTTTATGAAAAAATTCAAATTGATGGGACCAGGGCCTATGAGGTGGTAGGCTTTATTGATCAGTAGATGCTTTTTACTTTCGGAAATGCTCAGCCCCTATAATCGCTAGTATTAGCAGTTTAGGGGCTGAGCAGCGTTATAATCTTAGTAAAACTGCGAAGGCAAGTTATATATAGGGAATTCTATTACTGAATATTTTCAAAAAGGAGGAAATGTTTTTTCTATTCATAACTTAGCTAGGGCATTGAAGATTGGTCCATTGGTCGGTGTTCCGGTTAGCGTTGGATTTTTATTCAAGGACAATTCTTTTGGGGTCCGATCATATATCCCCTTTTTCGGCAAACCTTAATTGCTCAAATTTAACATACCTTTATAAGATGAAAAATAACCTATTCCTTTTGTTGGTAAGTGCTTGGATGGTATCATGTAGTGGTGATAAAGAGAATTTGCCAATGCAGCCAAATATCCTGTTAATAATGGCCGATGATTTAGGTTATGGAGACATCTCCTGTTATGGGAATGAGTTCATTCATACGCCAAATTTCGATTTGTTGGCCTCCAATGGGATTTTGTTTACGGATTATCATTCCAATGGCTCGGTTTGTAGTCCCACTCGAGCAGCCTTAATGACTGGGAAGTACCAGCAGCGGACGGGAGTGGAAGGGGTGGTAACGGCCAAAAGTCATAGGGAGGTAGGACTTTCTTTAAATGAAGTTACTTTGGCAGAGGAGTTGAAACAGCATGGTTACAATACAGGCATGTTTGGTAAATGGCACTTGGGGTATGACAAAGCTTTCAACCCTACACTTCAAGGATTTGATGAATTTGTCGGGTTTGTTAGTGGAAATGTTGATTATCATGGGCACATTGACCAGGAAGGGTATCTTGACTGGTGGAAAGGTGCTGAAATTGAAAATGAAGAAGGCTATACCACGGATCTAATTTCTGAATATGCGGTAAAGTATATCCAAGATAACAATCCGGACGAGGGAGGAAGCCTTTTTTTCTTTACCTGCCACATGAAGCACCCCACTCCCCTTACCAAAGGCGTATTGATAAAGTTTTGAGAGAGGTTGGAACAGCAGGTACCCAAGAGGTAATTCAAGACAGTATAGCGTCTATTTATAAAGAAATGGTGGAGGTGATGGATGAAGGTGTTGGGAAAATAATTCAATCCCTAAAAGAAACCGGACAGTATGAAAACACCATTATCGTATTTATTTCTGACAATGGGGCCAATCATTATGGAAACAATGGAGGGTTGAGGGGGTTTAAGGGCGGTGCTTATGAAGGTGGAAGTAGGGTTCCTGCGATCTTCAGTTTCCCTAAAGAGATTGAAGGAGGTGGAGTCAATGATCAAACGATCCTTTCCATGGATCTGCTACCTACTTTGTTGGATTTTATAGGAAAAGAACCCAGTTCATCCATAGATGGGATTAGTATTAAGGAGAACCTACTGGAACAGAAAAAACTACCCGAAAGAGATGTTTTCTTTGCTTATGGCAATAAAAGTTTTATTAGAAGTGGAGATTGGAAGTTGGTGGTAATTGAAGATAAAACAGGTGAGAAAATTGAACTTTTTAACTTGTCTGAGGATTTACAAGAGCGGAATGACTTGCATTCCAAAGAGCCGGACTTAAGTAATCGGCTTTTGAAGAAACTTGAAACCTGGGCTGTAGAAGTTAGAGAAGGAGTGGATTTGGTGTCAAGGTAAAATGTTTCCATAAAGCCATCCAAGGATCCATTGATAAACAGCATTTGAAACACGCTAAATTAATCCTTCCAGTAATCGTATTTTCTCAGTTTTGCTGTACCTCACTTTGGTTTGCAGGAAATGGTGTGATCAATGATCTTGTCTCCAATTTTGACTTGAAACCAAGTGCTTTAGGGCATTTGACTTCAGCCGTACAGTTTGGTTTCATTATAGGTACCTTGGTTTTTGCACTCTTAACGATTGCGGATCGATTTTCACCTTCGAAAGTGTTTTTTTTCAGTGCCTTGATAGGAGCTTTGTTCAACTTAGGCGTGACTTGGGATGGCAATGAATTGCTGAGTTTGATTTTTTTGCGATTTTTCACGGGCTTTTTTCTTGCAGGAATTTATCCCGTAGGGATGAAAATAGCGGCTGATTACTATGAAAAAGGATTGGGAAAGTCGCTTGGGTTTTTGGTAGGAGCACTGGTAATGGGAACGGCTTTTCCGCATTTGTTAAAAGAAATGAATGGCGCCTACCCATGGAAAGCTGTATTGGTGGCCACTTCCGGGTTGAGCCTTTTGGGTGGCTTATTGATGTTGGTTTTGGTGCCGAATGGCCCTTTTCGCAAAGCCGGTCAACCTGCGAAAATCACTGCTTTTATAAAAATTTTTGAAAACAGAAAGTTTCGCTCCGTAGCCTTTGGGTATTTCGGTCATATGTGGGAACTCTATACCTTTTGGGCTTTTGTGCCTGTGATTTTATTGAAATTTAATGCGGAACATCTGGGTGCGACTTATAATGTGCCGATGCTTTCCTTTCTGATCATTGGTGTAGGAGGTTTGGCCTGTGTATTTAGTGGTTTTCTTGCTTCGAGTATTGGAGTTAAAAATTTAGCTTTTTTCTTTTTGCTATTATCAGGCCTTTGTTGTCTTTTTTCTCCCGTATTCCTTTCCAGCAATAATGAATTACTGTTTGTTGGTTTTCTTTTTTTCTGGGGAATAGTGGTCATAGCAGATTCTCCATTACTGTCTACCTTAGTGGCACAGCATGCGCCGGCGGATATCAAAGGTACGGCGCTTACATTAGTGAATAGTATAGGATATACCATATCTATCATTAGCATACAATTGGTCACTGGAATGATGGCGTTTACTGACTCCAATGCGATATTTCTAGTTTTGGCCATTGGTCCCTGCCTAGGTTTCATAGGTTTGCTCAAAAGCAAAAAACAGTTACTTCATCCATTCTAGCTAAATGTCAAATTAATTATGGAAGTTTTTTATAGCGAAATAGGCATTTAGCAGAATATGCTGTAATTTTTGGCTTAGTTTAAAAACCACTATGACTTTTGTAATTGTCGCCTCAAGTATTTTGTTCTTGGTTGCACTGATTGTTTGGATCAAAGTTGAGCCATTTATAGCATTCCTAATTACCTCTATCCTAGCGGGTCTATTGTTAGGAATACCTCTAGATGAGATTTCAACTGCTGTTCAAAGGGGAATAGGAAACCTGATGGGAGCATTGGTGATTGTAATTGTTCTGGGAGCCATGCTTGGTAAAATCGTGGCAGATAGTGGGGCCGCTCAGCGAATTGCCCAATTTCTAATGAACAGTTTTGGTCAAAAACAAGTCCATTGGGCCATAGGGCTTACTGCATTTATTGTGGGCATTCCATTGTTTTTCAATGTGGGCTTTGTGCTGTTGGTGCCATTGGTCTTTGCGGTAGCTTACCAATATAAAGTCCCTGTGATGATTTTGGGCATGCCAATGCTTGCTGCCTTGTCTATCACCCATGGTCTTCTTCCTCCAGTTTGGGGCCAATATGGGGACTACACTGATCTATGGGTTTATTATTGGGATTCCGGTGATTATTTTGGGTGGGCCTTTGTTGGGAAAGCTCCCCTATTTGCGCAAAATGCAGGTCACTCCATTGGATGTATTTAATGTTAAGCCGAAGGAAGAAAGCGAGTTACCGGGCTTAGCAAATAGCCTTTTTACCGCTTTACTTCCGGTTTTCCTTCTAATAGTATTGTCTTTGGTAAGCTTGGAAATGGACAAAGATAGCCCTGCGTATGGGTTTGTGATGTTTATTGGAGATCCTAATATTGTCATGTTGATTTCTTTGACTTGGGCAACCTTTAGTCTTGGTGTATTCAAGAAGATTAAAGTGGCGGATATTATGAGTGGTTATGCTTCAGCGGTAAAAGATATTGCACTGATACTTTTGATCATTGCAGGGGCAGGAGCTTATAAGGAAGTGTTGGTAGACAGTGGGGTGAGTGGAGAGATTGGGGCTTCATTGCAGCAATTGTCCATCAACCCTCTTTTACTGGGCTGGCTGATTGCTGCAGTAATCAGAATTTCCGTAGGATCGGCTACTGTGGCTGCACTTACAGCAGCTGGTATAATTGCACCCTTGGTTGCTTCAGGAGTAGGAGATCCTAACCTTATGGTATTGGCCATTGGTAGCGGGAGTTTGGTTTTTTCTCATGTCAACGATGGGGGTTTTTGGTTGGTGAAAGAATATTTTAATTTAAGTATAAAGCAAACCTTTCTCTCATGGACCATGCTGGAAACAGTATTGTCCATTTTGGGGCTTTTAGGGGTGCTGATTTTGGATTTATTTATATAACATAAACAAAAAAAATATGTCTGCAGAAGCAAAAGTAAAAGAGTTGGGTTTAGTATTGCCTCCTGCACCACCTCCAGGTGGTGTATATCGTCCTATTGTTATCACCGGTAATCTTTTGTTCCTTTCAGGACATGGTCCGGTTTTACCAAATGGTGACATGATCAGAGGGAAAATAGGTATAGACTTGGACAAAGAGCAAGGAAAAGAAGCTGCACGTCAAGTAGGCTTGACCATGTTGTCAACACTTCAAACCCAGTTGGGAAGCCTTAATAAGATCAAAAGGGTAGTCAAAGTATTGGGGATGGTAAACTGTGCGCTGGATTTTGAAGAGCATCCTTTTGTTATCAATGGATGTAGCGAATTGTTTGCCGATGTTTGGGGAGAGGACAATGGTCTTGGTTCTAGAAGTGCGGTAGGGTTTGGCTCCTTACCGGGAAATATATCCGTAGAGATTGAGGCCACATTTGAATTAAATGAATAGAAACAATATGCATGACAATTGGTTTGAATTAAACCATCCCGAAAAAATAGATAGTCCGGCTTTGCTGGTGTATTTGGATAGGGCCAAAAAAAACATTGAGAAGGTTATCCAAGAGGTAGGGACGGCTGATCGGCTTAGGCCCCATATAAAGACCAATAAATCTGCCGAGGCCTGCCAGCTTATGATGGATGCAGGAATTAAAGCCTTTAAAGGGGCGACAATTGCTGAAATTGAATTGCTTGCTACTGTTGGAGCAAAGGATATATTAATGGCTTATCAGCCGGTTGGTCCTAAAATTGATCGATTTTTGACTTTGATTGACAGGTTTCCGGAGGTTAAGTTTCAGTGTTTAATTGACCATGTGGACGCGGCCAAAGCCTTGAATGAAAAAGCATTGGAAGCCGGTCAAACGATTGGTGTTTATATTGATCTGAATGCTGGAACAAATAGAACAGGTATTGCTCCCGGAGCAGCTGCTGAGGAATTGTTTGAAGCGCTGGTAGCTATGAAAGGCATACAGGCAGTGGGGTTTCACTTGTATGATGGTCATTTACGAGATCCGAACCTTAAAATAAGGGAAGAAGCATGTGATGCTGGCTTCGCTCCAATTGCCCAAATGCGAGAAAAACTGGAGAAAAAACACCAAGTCACTTTAGATGTTATTGCCGGAGGGTCAACCACCTTCCCTTTTCATTCCAAAAGGGAAAGGGTTACTTGCGCGCCCGGTACATTTATTTATTGGGATGAAGGTTATGCAAGTGGACTTCCAGAACAATCATACTTATATGCGGCGTTGCTGTTGTGTAGGGTGGTGTCTTTGCCTACTTCGAACTACATCTGTGTGGACCTAGGTTATAAATCAATTGCTTCCGAAAACCCTTTAGATAACAGGGTGAAATTTCTAAATGCCTCGGACTTGGAGCCGGTAAGTCATAGTGAAGAACACTTGGTCTTGGAAGCCAAAGAAGGACATACTTATAAAATAGGAGATGTTTTATATGCTGTTCCAATTCATATCTGTCCCACAGTTGCTTCTTATCAAGAAGCACTGGTTATTCAGGATGGTGAACAAGTGGCAAGCTGGAAGACCCTTGCCAGAGACAGAAGAATTACTTTTTAAGTGAATTCAATTACCACATTAAATCAAAAATTAAGATGTTTACTATAGATGCCCATTTGGATTTAAGTATGAATGCCCTTGAATGGAACAGGGATCTTACGCAGCCCGTGGAAGCCATAAATACCCGAGAAAAAGGGATGACCGATAAAACAGACCGTGGGAATGCTACTGTATCTTTGCCTACCTTAAGAAAGGGAGATATTGGTCTGGTAGTGGCAACACAAATTGCTAGGTATGTGGCGCCGGACAATCCGCTCCCGGGATGGAACAGTCCCGAGCAAGCCTGGGCTCAAACCCAAGGGCAGCTGGCTTGGTATCAGGCCATGGAGGCCAAAGGGGAGATGGTTCAAATCAGAAATAAGAAGCAATTGAATGCGCATGTCCAATTATGGATGAATGGAGAACCGAATGATAAAAAACCGGTTGGTTACATTCTTTCCCTGGAAGGAGCCGATTCGATTGTAGAACTAAGCTATCTAGAAAAAGCCTATGAAAATGGATTGAGAGCTCTGGGGCCGGCACATTACGGGCCGGGTAGGTATGCGCAAGGTACCGATGCTTCCGGTCCTCTTGGGGAAAATGGCAGGGCCTTGCTCAAAGAAATGGAGCGGCTAAATATTATTTTGGACGCGACCCATTTATGTGATGTTTGTTTTTGGGAGGCATTGGATCATTTCAATGGTCCCGTTTGGGCTAGTCACAATAATTGCAGGGCGCTGGTTGACCACAATAGGCAGTTTAGCGACGATATGATCAAAGTACTTATAGATAGAGGGGCAGTTATAGGGGGTGCTCTAGATGCTTGGATGATGGTTCCTGGTTGGATTAGAGGGAAGTCCTTGCCCAAGGAGATGGATTGCGATCTGGAGAAAGTGGTGGATCATATGGATCATATCTGTCAAATTGCCGGCAATGCCAATCATATTGGAATAGGCACAGATTTAGACGGTGCTTATGGTAGAGAACAAAGTCCTTATGACCTCGAAACGATTGCTGATATCGCAAGAATTCCGGGAATGTTTCTGAAAAGAGGTTATACAGAAGAAGATATTGAGAAGGTAATGCATAAAAATTGGCTGCGATTTTTGAATAAAGCTTGGTCATAAATCACGTTTTGTTTAATTTTAATTTTAAATATTAAACAAAAAAAATATAGCTTTTCATGGTTAAAAGCTTTTAAAACCCCTTTCTACTAGTTCAGAAAGGGGTTTTATTGTTTATAATTGAGCTAGTTAACAATTTTGTTTAACAAAAAAATAAAAAAATTACACAAAATATTTGGTATGATGTTTAACAATGTGTAAGTTTGATTAAACAAAACACAGGATCCATGACAACTTTAGATTTTAGTTATTCGCTTACAAAGCTCAGTCCTTCCTTAAAGCCATTTGCTTTAAAATTGACAAGGGATATGGATGATGCAAATGATTTGCTACAGGATACAATGGTGAAAGCCTTTACCAACAAGGATAAGTTTACCGACGGGACCAATTTAAAAGCTTGGTTGTATACCATTATGAAAAATACCTTTATCACCAATTACCAAAGAATGGTGAGGAGAGGAACCTTTGTGGATACTACCGAAAATCTTCACTTTATCAATTCCGGTGCAACCATTATTGAAAATGATGTTTATGGGGATTTTGCAATGAATGACATTACCAAAGCTATCAATCAATTGGATGAGGTGTATAGAACTCCCTTCCTAATGCATTATAGAGGTTTTAAGTACCATGAAATAGCCATAAAATTAAATATTCCAATTGGTACAGTAAAAAATAGGATACATATTGCAAGGAAGCTATTAAAAGACGATCTTAAGGTTTATACCACCGTTAACTAATTAAATGAGACCAAAAGAGATTGTTGTAATCGGCTCCGGTTTTTCCGGACTATCTACAGCCACCCATCTGGCAGCAGCAGGACATAGGGTAACCGTGCTGGAAAAAAATGAGGTTCTGGGCGGTAGGGCCAGAAAATTCAAAGCTAAGGGCTTTACATTTGATATGGGGCCAAGTTGGTATTGGATGCCGGATGTCTTTGAAAATTATTTCAGCAATTTTGGTAAAAAGGCCGCTGATTATTATGATTTGATCAGATTAGATCCTTCCTATGCTGTTATTTTTGGCAAAGGAGAAACCATTAACGTTCCTGCAAAACTGGATGAATTTAAAACTGAGCTAGAGAAACTAGAGCCGGGAGTATCAAAAAGATTAGATGCTTTTTTGGAACAAGCAGCTTTCAAATACCAAAGAGGTATTAATGATTTGGTCAAAAGGCCTAGTCTTTCACTGATGGAGTTTTTGGATTTCAGGTTGTTTAGAGATGTGTTGAAAATGGACATTTTTCAATCCATGTCCAAACACCTTCGAAAGTATTTCAGCAATGAGAAAATAATTAGACTGATGGAGTTTCCTGTGTTGTTTCTTGGAGAAACAGCGCAGAAAATTCCTGCATTGTATAGCCTAATGAATTATGCAGACATTGTCTTAGGTACTTGGTATCCTATGGGAGGTATGCATAAAATCATTGAAGGAATGGTTGCTCTGGCCAAAGATAAGGGGGTAGTTTTTAGAAATAAAGCAGAAGTAGTAGCAATAACAGCGCACAGTGGTGCTGCAAAAACCGTAAAATTGGCTACCGGAGAAGAAATTTCATTTGATGTCCTGGTGGCAAGTGCTGATTATCATCATGTGGATAAGAACCTATTAGCCCCGGAGTATAGTAATTACAGCGATAAATATTGGGATAGCAGGGTATTGGCACCTTCTTCCCTATTGTTTTATCTAGGGGTTGACAAGCGTTTAAAGAATTTGCAACACCACAATCTGTTTTTTGATGAGCCTTTGGAACCACATGCAGATGCTATCTACACCAATCCGAGATGGCCGGAAAAACCCCTATTTTATGTTTCTGCCCCTTCTGTAACAGATTCTTCAGTAGCTCCGGAAGGAATGGAAAATCTCTTTGTATTGATTCCCTTGGCCCCTGATCTAAATGACAATCAAACGTTGAGGGATGAATACTTTGAAAAAGTCATGGATAGACTGGAAATGATTACAGGTCAGGAAATTAGATCGCATATTGTATACAATCGTTCCTATGCGCACAGTGATTTCAAAAAAGATTATTTTGCTTTCAAGGGAAATGCTTATGGTTTAGCCAATACTTTAAAACAAACGGCGATTTTGAAGCCAACCCTTAGGAATAAAAAATTATCTAACTTATATTATACAGGACAGTTAACTGTTCCAGGGCCTGGAGTCCCTCCATCTTTGATCTCAGGTGAGGTTGTAGCTAAGGAGATTTTAAAGTGTTTTAAAAATTAAAATTTTCAATCAATGAAAATGTTATGATGGATTCGAAGCAACTTTTTGACGATACGGCCTTGGACTGTAGCAAATTAATTACACAGCGCTACAGTACCTCATTTACATTAGGAATTAAAACCTTGTGTAAAGAGCTTCACAAACCTATTTATGGGATTTATGGATTTGTGAGATTTGCAGATGAAATCGTTGATACATTTCATGACAAAGACAAAAAGGAGTTGCTGGAAAATTTCAGAAAAGATACTTATAAAGCAATAGAGGAGGGAATAAGTATGAATCCGGTGCTACATGGATTCCAACTTATTGTGAACAAATACCATATTGAAACGGAACTCATAGAAGCTTTTCTTAAAAGCATGGCAATGGATTTGGATTTTGCTACCTACAATGATTCGAAGTACAAAGAATACATTTATGGCTCTGCTGAAGTAGTTGGATTAATGTGTTTGCGGGTCTTCTGTGATGGAGACAAAGAAAAATATGAGCATTTGAAGTATGCAGCCAGTAAACTAGGTTCTGCATTTCAAAAAGTCAATTTTTTGCGTGATTTAAAAAGTGATTTTGAAGACAGGGGTAGGGTATATTTTCCGGGTGTAGATTTCAAAACTTTTGACCATACTGTAAAATCGGAAATTGAGTCCGATATTGAACATGACTTTGAAGAAGCATTGGTGGGGATTAACCAACTTCCGAGAGGCGCCAAATTAGGAGTAAAAATTGCTTATCTCTATTATTTGAAGTTATTTTATAAAATTAAATCTTTGTCTCCGGAAACAATTACCCAAAGGAGAATTAGGATTCCCAATGCCCGGAAATTTGCCCTTCTAATAAGTACCTACTTTGGTTATAAGGTGGGCTGGAATTAAGAAGTTAATAAAGTGATTTCCTAAACTGGGCAAGCATTTCTTAATCTAATTTTCAAGGAACTGTTTTTGTAGCTTAAAGCGTTAATGGATTGGGATTTAGTTCACCTAAATTATAAAATTAAATAGGCATATTGACAAACATTTGGATGAGTAGTCGGTTTATTATATATGTTAAAACTCGATGTACATATTGATCAATTTTCAGGCTTTTGCTTTGGTGTGGTTTACGCCATAGAAATGGCAGAAGACATTTTAAATGAAGAAGGGCATCTTTACTGCTTGGGAGACATTGTACACAATGATGAGGAGGTAAAAAGGTTAACAAAGAAAGGACTAATTATCATCAATCATGAAGAGTTAAAAGGTTTAACCAACGAAAAGGTTTTGATTAGGGCTCATGGAGAGCCTCCTGCCACCTATGAATTGGGCATTAAAAATAATCTTACCTTGGTTGATGCCAGTTGCCCGGTGGTTTTAAAGCTTCAAAATAGGATTAAAAATTCCTTTGACAAGGATGAAAACATTTACATTTATGGAAAGCATGGCCATGCTGAGGTGATCGGACTCTTGGGACAAACCAGAAATAAGGCGATCGTTTTCCAAGATATCAATGAATTGGACCTAAAAAATATTCCTAAAAACATAACCCTCTACAGTCAGACGACCAAGAGTACAGACAAATTTTACGAAATCAATAAAATTTTGACGGACAATGGGATTACCATCAATACAAATGACACCATTTGTCGTCAAGTTTCTAACCGTGACAAGGAACTAAGAGGCTTTGCGGCTCAATTCGATCATATCGTTTTCGTAAGCGGTACTAAATCTTCTAATGGAAAGGTGCTGTTCAATGTTTGTAAAGAAAAAAATCCTCAAACTTATTTTGTTTCTTGTCCTGAAGAGGTGGATCCCAAATGGTTTAAAAAGGGAGAAAGCGTTGGGATATGTGGGGCCACATCAACGCCGATGTGGCTGATGGAAAAGGTGGAGGAAACCATCAAGACATTTTAATTTTTTGAACCTATAATCCTTAGGAGCTTCCATGAATACCTCTATAAAAAGACAGTTGTCTACCTCCATTGATCCAAAAGGTATCATCATCGCTTTTTCGATCATATTGCTTTGGGCGACTTCTTTGACACTTTTGCTGCATTTTCCCATAAATTATTCAAGTCCAATTTTGTACCTCGGCATTTTGGTGCAAACCCACCTTTATACCGGTCTTTTTATTACGGCTCATGACGCCATGCATGGGGTGGTTTCGAAGCATAAAAAATTAAACCATTTTATAGGATGGTTTGCCGCCATCTTATTCTCCTTTAATTTTTACTGGAGGTTATTTCCCAACCATCACAAGCATCACCAACATGTGGCAACTGAGGAAGATCCCGATTACCATACTTCAGATAATTTTATTGCTTGGTACCTAAGCTTTATTTTAAACTACCTTACCATTTGGCAATTTCTTTTAATGGCACTAACATTTAATCTATTGCAATTTATTTTTCCTGTGCCCAACCTGATATTGTTTTGGATGTTGCCTGCTATTCTGTCTACCTTTCAATTGTTTTATTTTGGCACCTTCCTTCCTCACAGAGGAAAACATCCCAATAAACATCATTCAGGAACCTTGAAAAAAAACCATTTATGGGCATTTATGTCCTGTTATTTTTTTGGTTATCATTTTGAACATCATGAGTTTCCCAATGCACCATGGTGGAGGCTTTGGAAAACAAAAAAGCTTTCTAATTAATATTTGATTCATAAATTTTTACCCAAAACCGATTTCGACTGCTGATACAGTCCCTTGCTATGAAGAAGTATTTATTGTCAACCTTATTGTTTTTTTCTTTCCTCACATTATATGCACAGGAAGGGGTAATACAGGGAAAGGTCCTTAACCCTATCAATAATGATCCCATACCCTTTGCCAATATTATTGTGCAAGGCCTGGAGGTTGGGGCAGTTTCAGACTTGGAGGGGAATTATGTTATTAGTGGATTAGAGCCGGGCTTGTACAATGTGAAGGCTTCTTTTGTAGGCTTCAAATCAAAAACTGTATTTGAGGTTCAGGTTACCAAAGCCAATGCTGTTCAATTGGACTTTGAACTAGAAGAAGATGCTTCCAATCTTCAGGAGGTGGTGGTCGATGCAACCTTCAGCAGGACGGAAGAAACTCCCGTATCTGCACGCCAACTCAATTCCAATGAGATTGAGCGTTATCCCGGAGGCAATAGAGACATAAGTAGGGTAATACAATCCTTACCGGGTGTGGCAAGTTCTGCAAGTTTTAGAAATGATATCATTATTCGGGGAGGGGCACCCAATGAGAATAAATTTTTTATTGATGAAATAGAAGTGCCCGTAATCAATCACTTCGCTACCCAAGGATCCTCGGGAGGTCCGGTGGGCATTTTGAATGTCAATTTGATACAAAATGTTGAAGTACTAAGTGGCGGTTTCCCAGCCAATAGAATGAATGCTTTGAGTTCCTTTTTCGAGTTCCAACTGAAAGATGGGAGACGAGACAAAATGCTCACTCAGGTCACCTTAGGGGCCAGTGAAGTAACCCTCTCCAATGAGGGGCCAATCGGAGAAAAAACCACCTATATTTTTTCTGCCAGAAGGTCATATCTTCAAGGACTTTTCAGATTGATTGGGCTACCTTTCCTACCTACTTTTAACGATTTTACCTTTAAAACCAAGACTAAAATTAATGACAAAACGGAATTGACAGTGTTGGGGGTTGGAGCCATCGATCAATTTGCCTTAAATTTTGACGTTCCAGATGAGGAAACAGAAGAAGAAAGAGACGACAGGCTGTATTTGTTGGACAACTTGCCCATATCGACCCAGTGGAACTATGCCATGGGTGCTAAATTAAAGAAGTTTAGAGACAATGGCTTTTGGACTTTTATTGTAAGCCGAAATATGCTTAACAATCGTTCTTATAAGTATTCGGGGAATGATGAATCCAGTGAGGACAATTTACAATTCGATTACCTCTCTCAGGAAAGCGAAAATAAATTTAGAGCAGAAAACAGTATTTTTTCAAAAGGATATACCCTGCAATATGGTGTGAATTATGAATTTAGTCGGTATTTGATAGAAAACTATGACACTAAATTTACGGATCAAAACGGGCTTCCCCGGGATGTTTCATCCATCTCTCTATTCAATAGCTATGGAGCCTTTGTGATGGGAAGTAAAAAGTACTTTGAGGATCGGTTGGTAGTGAATTTGGGTCTTCGTATGGATGGCAGTGATTTTGGCGAAACGGCTAAGAATCCCCTGAACCAACTTAGTCCCAGGTTTTCTACCAGTTACCAATTAAAAGACAATTTGTTTTGGAATGCGAATGCAGGCATCTACTACCAAAAACCACCCTATACCGTTTTGGGCTTCCAAAATAATGAGGGGTTATTTGAGAATCAGGTAAATGATGTGAAATTTATGCGGAGCACACATTATATCACAGGTTTTGAGTGGCAATTTCCCGCAAAGAACAGAAAACTCTCTGCGGAAGTCTTTTATAAAAGTTATGCAAATTATCCCAGTTCTATTAGAAATGGAATTGCCTTGGCAAACCTTGGAGCTGATTTTGGCGTGATAGGAAACGAGCCCGTTACCTCTGACGCCAAAGGTCGGGCCTATGGTTTGGAGCTTCTTGCCCAGCAGCGTTTGTACAAGGGCTTTTATGGCATTGCGGCACTTACACTTGTGAGGAGTGAGTTTACCAATCCAAATACGGGATACCTTCCTTCTTCTTGGGACAATCGATTTATTGTAAGCCTAACAGCAGGAAAGCGATTTAAAAAAGATTGGGAACTGGGAGCTCGTTGGCGATTTTTGGGTGGAACTCCTTACACCCCTTATGATCTGGAATTCTCTTCTTTGCGTTCCAATTGGGGTTTGTACAACAGTGGAAGGTTTGATTTTACTAGGATAAATGGCGAGCGATTAAAAAGTTTTCATCAGTTAGACCTGAGGGTAGATAAAAAGTATTACTACATTAAATGGAATCTCAATTGGTATTTTGATATTCAAAACGCATATAATTTTCAAGCCGAACAGCAAGCAAATTTAGTTCCCAATCGTGATGATCAGGATAGACTGATTGTGGATCCTGAAGATCCAAGCCGGTATTTGATAAGAGAGGTGGCAAATCCTGCCGGTACGGTCTTGCCAACTATCGGAGTCATCGTGGAGTTCTAATATTGGCTGGGTTATATGAAGTTATTTAAATCCGCTTTTATACATTATGATTTCTTGTTGCTCTGGCTACGCTCTTTCGTGTTTGCCAGGCAGGGTTTATCTTATTTTCTCATTTAAAAGGACAAGGCGTAAAGTATAGGTAGAGGCTTTTATGTCTTAATTGAACTCAGTGGTCATTTTTTAATTTTTAGTTCTATTTCTTTGGCGCAAATGAATGAGCTTTTATCGAGTAAAAGAACGACCTTTGTTTTTTAAGAGTTGTTATTTTTAGTTTCATAATGAAATAAACAAAGGTTTTACTTCGGTGAAATTTGCTGCAATTAAGGCATAAATATGGAGATAAATGAACTAAATAAATTGCTAGGAAATATAGACCTTTATCTTTTAGATCAACTGCTAAAGGGAAGGTTTACCAAAGAAATGATGATCCTTGATGCTGGCTGTGGAGAAGGAAGAAATACACATTATTTTATTCAAAAAGGATATCGTATAGTTGGGGTGGATGGCAATTCATCAGCAATTAATATGGCCAGGGTTTCAGGAAGAACCATGGATCCAGGTTTTGACCCATTAAGGTTTCAAGTAGCCAACTTGGAAGATATCCCTTTCCATTCTGAAGCTTTCGATGCGGTACTAAGTAGTGCTGTGTTGCATTTTGCTAAAAATAAGGCTCATTTTCTTGAACTATTTCGGGAGCATATGCGTGTGTTAAAGCCTGGCGGGATCTTTTGGTTGAGAACGTGTACAGATGCAGGAGGTGCTTTTGTCCTAGAGGGTCAGTCTTCAGAATTGGTGCAAAATCTCCCTGATGGAACTGTACGATTTGTTTTAACGGAACCCTTGATAAAGGAAATAATGAATGAGCATCTGCTTAGTTTGCTTGAACCTTCAAAATCGGTTGTGGTTCATAACAAAAGGGCCATGGGAGTATTTGTTTTTCAGAAAAAAGCCAAGAATAAATAATGGGTATAATGGATTTGCAATATGCTTTAGAGTTGGTGGGAACCTACTTTTTTGCGATTTCAGGGGCTTTAGCAATTCAAAATAAAGACCAAGATCTTTTTGGCGTAGGGTTTATGGGCTTTATCACGGCCATTGGAGGTGGTAGTTTGAGAGATATTCTTATCGATTCCTACCCCTTGGTTTGGATTGAAAACGTTAATTTTCTATATGCCATCTTTGCTGGCTTAATCACAACTTTTTTATTTTTTAACCACATGACGAAACTAAGGAAAACTTTGTTCCTCTTTGATACTTTGGGGATAGCATTTTTTACAATCCTGGGAGTGGAAAAATGTTTGAATTTGGGCTTTAGACCGGAAGTGGCAGCCATTATGGGTATGTTTAGTGCCGTTATGGGAGGTGTGATAAGGGATACACTGACCAATGAAATTCCAATACTATTTAGAAAAGAAGTATATGCTTCAGCTTGTTTGGCCGGGGCAGTATTGTATCTCTCTTTGGATTATTTTGGTGTCGTTAGGAATACAAATCTGTTGGTTTCTATTGCATTGATTATTATAATCCGCTTAGTGGCCGTAAGATTCAAGCTTAATTTACCCATTCTCAATTAATGATTAATTTCTTTTTTAATTCTTAAACCGACTGATGGTCATTTAACCTTTATTTGAGTATCTCATTAACCATTTATATTTAATTACTATTGAATTATGCAAATACAGATTTTTCAAGACAAGGAAAGTTTACATCGTGCTGTTGCACAAATGTTTGTTGATGCTGTAAAGGCAAAACCAAGCATTGTATTGGGTTTGGCCACCGGAAGCTCTCCCTTGGAAACCTATGAAAACATGATTAAAGACCACCAAGAGAATGGTACCGATTATTCAGAAGTGGTTACTTTTAATCTGGATGAATACATCGGTTTAGATGGTTCTCATTCCCAGAGTTACAGGCATTTTATGAACACTTCTTTATTTAATGGGCTTAACATCCCTTTGGGGCAAACTAATGTGCCTAGCGGGACAGGGGATGTCGATAAAACTTGTGAGGATTATGAGGCCAAAATTGCCAATACAGGAGGAATTGATTTACAATTACTGGGTATTGGTACAAATGGACACATAGGTTTTAATGAGCCGGGAACTCCTTTCGATACGAGAACGCATGTGACCGAATTGACAAAAGAAACCATTGATGGAAATGCACGGTTTTTTGAAAGTGCGGAAAGTGTTCCCAAAAAGGCAGTAACCATGGGGATTCAGACCATTATGGATGCCAAAAAAATAGTGCTTATTGCGTACGGAAGTAAAAAAGCTGCAGCCATTAGAGATATGGTGAATGGTCCCATAACCGAGTCGATGCCTGCATCAATTCTTCAAGACCATTCGGATACGACCTTGTTTCTTGATGAAGAAGCAGCTGCATTATTGAAACCCGAATGATATTGTAACAGTTGAATAATAAGGAACCGGTGTTTAGAGTTAAGGCTGATTGATGATTAGGTTTCTAAGGTAAATTCTAAATATGGTTCCTTTGCCAACTTTGCTTTCTACTTCTATTTTACCATCATGAGCCCTGATTTGCTCTCGAACTAGATAAAGCCCCAAGCCCTTTCCTTCGACATGGGTATGAAATCTTTGGTAGAGTCCAAAAATACGATCACCATATCTGGATAAATCTATTCCTATACCATTGTCTTCAAATCTAATGACACAATATTTTCCATCTCTATAGGTCTTGATATTGACGATAGGATTTCGTTCCGGATGTTTATATTTGACAGCATTGGTCATAATGTTCATCAAAAAGTTTTCCAGATGTGCATAAATATAATTGATGTCATTTAATGCTGTAAAATCTTTATTGATGACTATTCCTGATTCTTTAAGTTGGTTGTATAAGCTTTTTTCAATATTGTTGAGAAGCAACTTAAAATCAATGTGTTCTACCTTAGGTATTTTTTGTTTCTTAATGGAAACCACCTCTATGAGATCCTGAAGGGTGGAGTCTAGTAAATTGGTTGAGATTTTAAGGTTTTCCCAAACTTCTTGATTTTCTGGATCTGAAGGATCATCCTCATTGTACAAGTCTAGTAATAACGAAATATTGACTATAGGAGCCCTCAGGTTATGTGATACGATATAAGCAAATCTCAAAAGTTCTTCATTATGAGATTTTAAGTCTTTGATTAAGTTGAGTCGATCTGATTCAAGTTTTTTGGCTTCCGTAATATTTTGTTTTACCAATAAAATACGGTCTACTTCATTGGCGTCGTTCATTAAAGGTACCGCACTTTGTAAGTATTTATTGCTTTTTGTCTCGGTCTCAAAACTAACCCTTTGGCCTTCTAATACTTTGCTAAGGTTGCTCTTGACAACTTTCAATGTTTTACCCGTAAACTGTTTTAATAAGTTGGTTCCGATGAAAGATTTGGGATCTATACCCGATAACTTGTATTCTTCTCCATCGGTGAATAAATAACAATAGTTTTTGTCTAAAACATCTACTGTTCCTCGGGGGAAATTTCCTGCAATACTTCTATATAGCTGCTCAGAAGCAATAAGTTTCTTTTCAGAGAGGGTTCTTTCCGTAATGTCATCTACAAAAACTACATAGGACTCCTTGTTTTCTTTTCCGTACAAGACCCTGGTAAATGATATTTTTAGCTCCTTATCAAGGCTACCTTTACAAGGGAGATGGAAGTAGGCTACTTTCCGATTGGTTTTTAAAAAATTGATGATTACCTGACGAAGTGATTTTCTTTTATTGTCTTTTATTAGAATGGTTTTCAGTAAGTCTTCTTTGTCCTTTATATTTAATAGTGGGAGGGTCTTATTGTTTATCAGTATTGGTTCAAATTGATGGTTGACAGAAAAGATGGCATAGGCAGTACCGTTCAGTATTGCATCATGCATATAATTGGTTTCTTGAAGCATGGTTTCGAATCGGAAACGATATAGCTCTTTGCTAATCCAATCTCTTAAGATGCCAAACAGCTCACTATAATGGGTTTTGTTTTTTATTGGTTGGTCATGAAGCAGGCACAAAGTTCCGATTTCATTTCTTTCCGTGTCGGATAGTTTTAACCTAATTAAGGAACTGATTTGCTGTTTAGCCAAGATGGAGATGTTTGCTAAGCACTCACTATTTTCAGAACTAATCATCAAAAAATTGTTGTTGCTGTCTAGTGATAGCAATTCCTTATTTAGGATTTCGCTCCATTTCCCATCTTTGTCTGAAAGCTTTTTTCCTTCATCGCAAAGGGACAAGACCTCCATTTTCTTGTTTCCGTTGCTTAAATTTCCTATGAGGCAATATTTAAATCCTAACTTTTTATAAATAAGAAAATTAATCTCTTCGAATAAGTTTTTTCCTTTAAATAAACTCGAGATGGCCGACACTTCTGTCAGCATGCCCTGAATAAATTTTTTCTCGGAAAGTTTTTTGATGAGGCCTTCTTTGCTCTTCGGTTTGATAGGGTTATATTGATGGTCAGAAATGTTGATGAGGTTACCTGTAAGTCCTTCTTCAAAAGTATATGGGCTTTGAAAAAAGCGCACATTGTTCTTCACTTCTTGATAATGCCCTTTTTTGTGTTTGACCCTATAATTAATAGAATAGTAATTTTTCCCGTATTGGTCTTGGGATATAAAATCTTCTACTTTTTGCTTGTCCTCGGGGTGGATCAAATTTAGCCAATCCCAAATATAAAAACTTCGAAAATTCCCATCTTCATAGCCCAGTAGGTTAAACAATGGACCGGCCCACAATACTTCTTGGGTTTTCTTTAGGTATTTGAAGTAAATCTTTTCATGTTGTTCGAAATCAACAATTTTACCCTGCTTCTTTATCTTTTTACTAGAAGGCTTAAGTGTCCGGGGCTCTTCTACGGAAATCAAATAATAGCTGGAACAAATATTGTTGATTTTGAATTTGAAACCTTTAGATTCTATCTTGATGTTTTCCGGGTTTCTTGCGGTCAACAGACTACCAAATTTTTCTTTAAGTTGAGGATATTCAGCCCATAAATATTGTTCAAGATCATTTACCTTGGATAAGGGATGAGTTTTTGGACTGCCTAGCTCTGTAAGGACCCTTTGTCCTTCGGTATAAATCAACCAAGACCTGCCGGAATTGCAAGGTATTTGGTTGACCATGGCATTCACCAAAAATTCATTTTCTCCATGAGGAACAATACACCCTTCAATTTTTACCTTTACAAAAGAATGTCTGTCCAATAAAAGAAAAGTTTCGAAATGATCACTTTTCCTTAATTGATTAAATATACCGATTAGTAAGGAGACATTTTGGGTTGAATAAATATCATTCTGTATATCTTTGTTTAAGGATTTGAGCTCCCGGTCCTCCCAGGGAATGGTGTCATTGGATTGATAAAGAACCTCAATTTCACCATCATGTAATTTTTTAAAAGTCAGTAATTGGGATTTGAAAATATTTTCAAACATCAGGTTGGTGGAGTGAAAGACTAAAAACTAGGTGAAAACTTCACTAAATTTATAAAAAAATACGGGCTTAATACAAAAAAAGATATCAAATTCATAATTCATTATATAAAACTCGTTATTATACTTACATTTTATTTTTCCTATAATTGTTTCTCGAGTAAAAAAGTAACTTTGTGAATACGGTCTTTTGAATTTCCCTCCGGGTCTGCTCTTAAAAGCTCCAAAGAAATCACTTCCCCTTCCTTAGATCTTAGCAATTCTGTAATATCCGAGAGCTCCCAAAACATGGCTGGTATTTTATTGATGGTAAGAATCTCATCCAATTCTCTAGCACCTTGTCGGTAAGCAGGTGAATTTTCACGAACCTCGTGGATATAGTATCTTTTCTCTTCTAAAGAACTTACCCGAACGCTAAGACCACTCATGTCATATTTAAAAGGAGTTTTGTATTTAGCACTTTTCTTGTATAATATTCGGTTTCTCGGATAATCGAAAATAATCTTCATGTGGTTGAGGAGTTCAGACCCCAGGCTACCCATTCTTCCCGTATTTATCAGAACTTCAGAAAACTCATTTTCTTCAGGGAAAGAGGTGATCACACCTCTAAAGTTCAAGCCATTTAAAGATAATTTCTTTACCCTTCCGACAAAACCTTTTAAATCTCCTCCTAGAGATCTACCTAGACTGCTCTTTAGGTTGGGTTCTGGAAGAACAATGTCTTCACTGGTTTCCTGGTTGAGAAGTAAGCCATGGTTAGCTCCTGTATCAATGAGTAGTTTGGCTTCCAAATCAGGTCCATTTGCCTGCTTTATACTAGTAAGTACATAAGGTTTATTGCCAATTAATTCTATGGGGATTTCTCTATACCAAAAAGGTTTCCATTTTAATGCTTGCCTTTCATAAAAAGTGATCCATCCATTATCATAATCAACTTTTATTGGGTTGTTCTTGAAAAACTCATGTCCAATTACCCCATAAATAGGTACGCCAAGGACTTTCTCTAACTCTAAAAAATCCTCATCCAATACCAGAATGGCCTGAAAAATTCCCTCAATGGGGCCCAAGTCAAAATGGTTGTTTGGAGATACAGAGGCGCTCAAGACGGTTTGTCCATCTGCACCCACCAAATTGAGTTTTCTTGTATAATGCATTTGCAATTCATCAGCTATAGATTTGCTAAAAAAAATATTTGATTTTACACCGGTGTCAAAAATGAAATTTACCGGTGGTCCACCATTGATGGATACGGGAAGGATAATGAGACTGTTTGAATCTATAAAAGGTAGGGTTATTTTCTTTTTCGCTCTTTTCATATAAAAACCAGGGACTTGACTCTTTACAGGCCAAACTGGTAAAGACCAAATAAGAAGAATGATAAGCCACTGGTTCCTATTATGCATGATGATTTATTGTTCCTTTAATATATAAAATAATTTTGATTTAAGAAGTTCTTAATTGTCTTAGTTGAGTATTAGATTTTTCTGACTCAGTGCTGGAAGTTGAACAATAATTATGCGAAAAGGTTTTTAAGGCTCATTTTTAACGGGTTCTTTAGTAGTGAAGCTCCACTACTCTTGAAAATTTGAAAAAGTGTTAATCCACTGAAATGGATGGGTTAAAATAAAATATTGATATAAAATTTAAGTCGATACTAATTTAGAACCATTGAAAATAACTGGTCTTTTATCGATTCAAAAGTTTTATGGTTTGAAAAATCTAAAAAATAGCTGATCTTTATTCTTTACATAAATAAATCATGGCCGAAAAGTCTATCATTGAGAAAGCGAAGAAAATTTTTGAAAACTACCTTGTTAGACAAGGTAGCCGTAAAACCCCTGAAAGGTTTTCTGTAATAGATGAGCTATATGCTTTGCCTCAAGATGAGCATATAGATGTTGAAGGTTTATTTTTAAGAATGCGTAACAATGGTTATTCTATTAGTAGGGCAACCATATATAATACCTTAGATTTATTGGTGGAATGTGGGTTGGCTGTAAAACACCAGTTTAAGGATAAAGTTGCCCTGTATGAGCAGGCGCTGACTTATAAACACCATGACCATTACGTCTGTAATCAGTGTCGGAAAATTTTGGAATTTTCTGACCAAAGAATTAACCTGATTAAAGAAGATATGGGGAAAGCTTTTTCCTCAAACATTACCAGTCATTCATTGGTGCTCTACGGAGATTGCCAGATTCGAAATTGTGAAAACTTGCCGGTACATTAATCAAGGCGTCGAGCTGGATTTCTTTCAGCTCTTTGTTCTCAAGTTATATTTTTTTAGAAAAGGTTTTTCTGTAGGTTGGTTTTCTCAATGAAAACTGGAAGTATAAGACCGGGAACATAAGATAGTCTAAGAGTCGGTTTGGAGATGAAAAATTTATTTCATCAATGATTATGCTTTGATCACTACCATCGGCCACTATTCGATGTTTATGTCGCCATTTTTTGAGGAAGAAAGGTAGCTTTATTCCTTCATCAACGAAAAAAAATTCTTTTTCATCCAAATGATCCGCTGTAATCTTACTGGTCCACACCTGCTTGAAAAAGATGAAATTTAGGGATAAACTCACCAGATCTCCCGTAGAGGACCCGTCAAAGCGGAGCAATTTTACAGGAGGAAAAGGGGGATTTAATGCCGTAAACAATTCGGCATTAAATCCTTCTTTTACTTTCAGGTAGTTTTGGCCTACCTTGGTGCTAAGGCTAATTTTCATCAATCGCTAAAGATGTGATTAATTCATTTGTTTTAGGTACTTGAACAAGTCACTATCAGAAGAAATTACCAGGTTGGTTTCTTCATCAAGGGAGTTTTCGAGAGCTTCCATCGAGCGAAGGAACTTGTACAAGTCAATTGATTGACGGTTTTGATTATAGGCAGAAGCATATATTTCAGTAGCTTCTGCGTCGGCACGTCCTCTGATTTCCTCTGCTTGTCTTTGGGCTTCTGACTGAATCTGGGCTAGATCTCTTTCCTTGTCACCAAGGATTTTCCTGGCTTCCCCTTGTCCTTCTGATCGGAACTGGTCTGCAATCCTGTTTCTCTCACTAATCATCCTGTCGTAAACCCTGTCTCTTACTTCATCTACGTAGTTCATTCTTTTGAAACGAAAATCCAATATTCTTACCCCTAGGTCAGAAGTCCTTTCATTGGCTTTCTGTAAAATGATTTCTTCTATTTTGTCTCGACCTACTTCAATTTCTTCAAGGACTTCAAGCTCCTCCATAAATTCTTCGGTTACCTCCGGCTCTCTATTGGTAGAGCGAACGATGTCTAATAGGTTGTGGTTTGCAATTGCATTTCGTGTTTCTCCGTCGAGAATGTCGTCAAGCCTTGATTGAGCAGACCTTTCGTCTCTTAGTCGGATAAAAAATTGAAGTGGGTTGGTAATCTCCCAGCGGGCATAGGTGTCCACAAAAATGTACTTTTTGTCTTTGGTTGGAACCTGGTTTTTGTCTCCATCCCATTCAAGATATCGTTTGTCAAAAAACTGTACTTTTTGTATAAATGGAACGACAATATTTACTCCAGGGCTGGTTCTTGGTTCACCTACAGGTTTGCCAAACTGTGTAACAATGGCTTGTTGGGTTTCGTCTAGTATAAATACGCTTTGAGCTGATAAAATGATTGCGACTACTACCAGTATTATATAGAATAAATTGCTCTTTTTCATGCTTAGATGAGGTTATTTTGAAAACTTACTGAGTAGGAGTTGCAGCTTTATTTAGGTTTAATAATGGCAATACATTGCTTCCTTTTTCATCAGTGATGATTTTATTGCCAATTTTTGGCAGCACTTTTTCAAGCGTTTCCAAATAAATTCTTTGCTTGGTCACTTCGGGAGATTTGATAATTGAATTGAATCTTTCAGCTTCACCTCTGGCTCCATTTACCCTTGTCAATGCATAGGCTTCTGCCAATTGTATGGTTTCTTCAGCCTCCCCTCTTGCTCTGGGGATAATTCGGTTATAATCCGCCTCTGCTTGATTAATCAAGGTTTCCCTCTCCTGCTGGGCTTCATTTACGGCATTGAAACTTGGTTTGACAGGTTCAGGCGGGTTGACATCTTGTAATACAACCTGATCTACCCTAATCCCATTTTCATATTCATCACACATTTCCTGCAACAAAACTTCTACACTGGTGGCAATTTCCTGACGACCCACTGTAAGCACTTCGTTGACCGTCCTGTCTCCCACAATTTTTCTCATGGCAGACTCAGACATGTCATTCAATGTCTTTTCTGCATTCCTTACTTTAAATAAATATTTGTAAGAATCTACAATTCGATATTGGACCACCCATTCCACATCTGTTAAATTAAGGTCTCCCGTCAGCATCATGCTCTCGTCTATAAAGCCGGATTTAGCATATTGAGATTGGCCATTTGAGGTGGAGGTGGAACGAAACCCAAACTCCAGCTTTAATTGCCTTTGAACCGGTATCTTATACATGGTTTCCACGAAAGGAATGATAAAGTTTAATCCTGGTGAAACTGTACGGTTGTATTCACCAAGTTGAATCACTACACCTTCTTCTTCCGGGCCCACTGTTTTAATAGCTGAAAACACCATGATAATTACTACCAATCCGAAGATGATTTTGGACAAATACTTTTTTATCCAGTCGGGATCGATATTTATTTCAAATTGTTTTTCTGACATAAGTTTACTTTTTTTGCAATTTACGATTAATTGATAGAAATACCTTCCGTAATATTTTTCATTTCCTCAATTAAATAATAAAGGATGGATTCGTTGGCCTGAGGCTTGAGCAACCAAACTTTTATATTAGATGTAATTGCAGTTTTTTGACTTAGAGAGATTCCTAAGCCACTTAAATTAAAATGGTTAAGTCCCTTTTCTTCTTTCTTCAAAGCTAAAATACCCATAGGAAAAGTCCAAACAATATAAGCCAGACAATGTCCATAAATTTCCAGTAAATGCTAAACAATTCAAGTCTCATTTTTTCATAAGGATTTGTTAAAATTAACAATGATTTCACCTGGTCTTGTTCACTATTTTGCAATGATACCAATAAGATTATTGCGTAAATCATGGCTCCGGCAAGGTGAAAAAGGTGAATACCGCTAAGCAAATAAAGGAAACTACCTGAAGGTAAACCTGTGAAATCTATACCTGATGCAGCCAACTCTTGCCAGCCTTTGAATTGGAATAGGGCAAAAAATATGCCCAAGGCTAGTGTATAGGCAAGGTTACGTTTGGTTTTCTTTAAATCCTGGGCCAAGAAACCAGGAATGATCTGCGCCGAAATAAAGGCGCTCCCTATGATCATAAAACTACTAATAATAAATGATTTTGGCATTTGGTATTGTCCAAGGGAATTGGATGTCGTCTGAGAAAGTACAAATGCTGTTGCCAAGAAAAAAAAGACCAACCCACTACTAAACATCGCCAAATAAATTAGCATACGGTAGGGGTGTAACTGCTCTATTTTTTTAAACCAATGGGTTGATTCCCTTTCTTTTGATAGGCTCATGATAGGATTAACAAATGAAAAGGGGATAACGTTGTCACAAATAAGTAAAAAGTTAAACTTTTTTCAATGTTTACCATTTGTTAATCTAGATATCCTTTGAGCCCTAATGGGGTTTCAATGTTATTTAATAAATTGCATCCACTTAATTTATAAATCTAAAATGGGTTTATAGATGCTGTAAATAAATAAACGATTTAATGATATGGTCGTCTATTAGAGGCTGTGGAAAATGCTGAAGAGGAAGAGAAGGCTTGCTTTTAATTGGTTTATTATTAGTTGTTTAAAATGTAATTAGTATAGCCCCGTCCCGGGGCATCATAAAGGAGAATAGTTGGACAAGCAATCGTTTTTATCACTTTACGAAGAGGATCCTTTTGTAAAGAATCTTGCATTAAGTATTGGTTCCGGAGGACAAAAGAAAATAAATGTGAAAGGGCTTTCGGGCAGCATGGACATGTTGATCGTTCATGCCATCACCAAGCTCAACGGTGGTTTTCATCTTGTCTTGGCCAATGATCGGGAAGAAGCTGCTTACCTGGCAAGTGATTGGCAAACTTTCGCCGGTGAAACCGCCTATCATTACCCGGCCAGTTACAAAAGGCCCTATCACCATGAAGAAGTGGAGAATGCAAATGTATTGATGCGTTCCGAAATCCTCAATCGGCTGTCTGATGAAAGTTTGACCGGTAAGGTGCTGATCACCTCCCCGGAAGCGATATATGAGAAGGTTATCAACAAAAAAAGCCTCAAAGAAAACACCTTTGCAGTAAAGGTGGGAGAAAAGGTAGATCTGGAGTTTATTGAAGAACTATTGAGTGCATATGGTTTTGAGAAAGCTGATTTCGTGTATGAAGCCGGTCAATTTGCCGTTAGGGGAGGGATCATCGATATTTTTTCTTATGCCAGTGATTTGCCTTACCGGCTGGAACTTTTCGGTAAAGAAATAGATAGCATCAGGACTTTTGACCCGGAAAGCCAGTTGTCAACAGGCACTGTGGATCAAATCAGTATATTGCCCAATATCCAGACCACAATGGAAAGGGAAATTAGGCAATCCATCATAGACTTCTTTCCTGAAGATACTTGTTTTTGGATCAAAGACTTCAAGCATGTTACCAATACCATCAAGCAATTGTATGAAAAAGCTTGTCAGCATTATGGTGATTCCGGAGAGAATAGTTCTTTACTTATGGCACCGGAAAAACTGTTTCTTGAGGAAAGGATTTTTGAAGCCCAAATAGAACCTTTCACCTTGCTAGCCTTTGGTCATGTGTTTGAATGGAAAGGTGTTCCTGAATATCAATTTAAAGGACAGCCGCAGCCTTCATTTAACAAGCAGTTTGAACTCCTGGTGCAAAACCTCAATGAAAATTCGGCCAAAGGGATTGCGAATATCATCTGCTCTGAAAGCGAGAAGCAAGTAAGTCGCCTGACCAATATTTTCCATGAATTAGACCCCGCACTATCGGTTCAAACATTGCCTATTAACCTAAAGGAAGGGTTTGTTGATAATTCTTTGAAAATTGCCTGCTATACAGACCATCAAATCTTTGAAAGGTTTTACAGGTACAAAACAACCAAAAAAACTTCCAAGTCTAAGGCCCTTACCTTAAAAGAGATTAAAAGTCTGCATCCGGGAGATTTTATTGTCCATGTGGATTATGGAATCGGTCGCTTTGCCGGGTTAGAAAAAGTGGAGGTAAATGGTAAGTTGCAGGAAGCCATTCGATTGGTGTTTAGAGACGATGACTTGCTTTATGTGAATATTCACTCTTTACACAAAATTTCTAAGTACAGCAGTCAGGAAGGCACGATGCCTATTATGTCTAAGCTGGGTACCCAAGAATGGGAAAATAAAAAGAAAAGGGTCAAGAGCAAAGTAAAGGATATTGCCAAAGACTTAATCAAGTTATACTCCAAAAGGAAGGCTGCTTCCGGGCATAAATTTTCTACAGATAGTGTGCTCCAAGTGGAGTTGGAAAGCTCCTTTATTTATGAAGATACTCCAGATCAGGCTTCTGCTACGGCTGACGTTAAGCAAGACATGGAGAAGCCTTACCCTATGGATAGGCTGGTGTGTGGAGATGTGGGTTTTG
>NZ_CAXBOC010000006.1:0-28255 GCF_963976465.1 uncultured Cyclobacterium sp.
CTTATGGAAGCCTTTGAATTTGGAGCTCCTCCTCACGGTGGGATTGCCTTTGGTTTTGATCGCTTATGTGCCATCTTTGGAGGAACAGATTCCATTAGGGATTATATTGCCTTTCCAAAGAATAATGCAGGTAGAGACGTGATGATTAACTCTCCAAGCAGCATTTCTGATGAACAATTGATTGAATTGTCATTGGATATAAAAGAAAGAGAAAAAGAATAAACGGAATTTAAGAGGAAGCTTTATGAACTTGCAAAAGGTGGCTTCTTATTCCCATAATGATCAATAGTTGACCTAAAATATAGGTGCCCATAATATAAAGATCTCCATCGATTATGGGATAAAAAAACCGATCTAAGGCCAGCAAACTATCAGATATAAAAAATAGAAAAGCACCAATAAACAATTGCCAAAAGCTTGAATTATTGGTTCTACCATACCTTTCTCTGGCCATTGTCACCATCATGACAATGGCCATTGTATATATAATAACCGGAATTTTTAATTCGTTCAACTGCGCATGAATCAGGAAGTAGATGAATGCTGTTAGGATGTAAAGTGGAAGGTTGTAAACAAACATTTTTATAAAATTTACCTTAAATAGGTTTAAGGTCTGATTTTGAGTCAGCTTAAAGGCTATTATATAACATACATGTGTCATAAAAAAGGCGCCGAGGCCATATAAAAACAAGTCTTTGTTTAAAAGCAAAGCGTCTCCCAGGAAGGAGAAAAACAGGCCGGCAGAAACGGTGATACGTAGTAAACTTCCTTTGATCAATTTTGTGCTTTGCAAAAAATAAAGCAAGAGAGAGAGCATAATCAAAGGTTTGGTGAAATACCTATAATTAATCTCTGCATGAATGATCATTGAAATATCTGCCAAGGATGTAAAGAGGAAGACATATAACCATAAGATTTCTTTTTTACGCATTTTTTTTAATTTCTTTATTTTTAATTGTCTTAAAGTCGAACCAATCAGGTACTTAGGTGGTTGTTAAAAGTGTACTGGCATTTACTTCTCTTTGTAGTTTGAAAGAAAATGATTCCTTTTTGAGAGGTCAGCATTATTTACAATTTGAATGATTTTGGACGAATTAAAGTAGAGAAGACAACAGCTGCTACTTTGCTCGTTTTATAAAATTGAAGATAATGAGTTTCTATGAAAATAATGCTTTTAAAGAACAGCAGTTTTAGGAAGGCTTAGAATAAAGTTTAGAAATTTCATTTAATGAATTTTTGATTTAGACCTTTCTTAAACTTTAGAAGTGGATTTGGAATAATTGTAAGGCAATTTTTAGATTTACGATTGATTATTTTTTTTCAATCGAGTTAATAAAAGGTTTAAAATATTTCCTTCTAAATTCTAATGTTAGGAATTTGTTAATTATTTTTGGCACTTCAATTGAAAACTTAATAGTTAGCTATTCTAATAGCCCTAATTTAAGATTATATTTGTACCCAAATAAAGCCGATCCTATTTTTGATTCTATTATTTATTTATACCTATTAAATATTTGAAAATGAGGCAACTATTACAAAAAAGAATGCTTGTTGTGCTATTGCTGTTTCTGGCTATTGGGAGCAGTTATGGGCAAGTAACTACCAGTTCTGTTCAAGGAGCTGTGTTTGACACCGAAGGAGAGGCACTGATAGGTGCTACTGTAAAAGCTACCCACGAGCCTTCCGGTTCCGTGTATGGAGCTGTTACCAATGTGGATGGAAGGTTTAACCTACCCAACCTGAGAGTGGGAGGACCCTACTCTATTGAAATTAATTACCTTGGTTTTGAATCTCAACTATTCTCAGGAATAGTCTTGAGGCTTGGAGAGGTTTATAATTTAAATGCCGCGCTTATTGACGGAGACACGGAATTGACAGAGTTTGTTGTAGAAGGAGACAGGGGTTCAGACTTCACTTCAAACCGCACAGGTACTGCCACCAATATCTCCAATGAACAATTAAAAAACCTTCCACAGATCAACAGGAGTGTACTTGAATTTACAAGGTTAACCCCTCAAGCCAGTGGTAATTCCTTTGCGGGAAGGGATGCAAGGTACAATAACCTTCAGATTGATGGAGCAAACTTTAACAATGGGTTTGGTTTAAGTGGTGACCCACTACCAGGGGGAGATTCTCAACCAATTTCTCTGGATGCCATTGAAGAAATTACTGTAAATATTGCGCCATATGATGTGTTGCAAAGTGGCTTTACAGGTGCAGGTATCAATGCCGTAACCAGAAGTGGAACCAATACCTTAGAAGGTTCTGCCTATTACTTCCTTAAAAACCAATCCCTTCAGGGAAGGAAAATTGGTGACAATGAATTGGAGGCTGTAGATGCTGCCACCAAGAATTTTGGCTTTAGATTGGGAGGACCAATTATCAAAAACAAATTGTTCTTCTTTGTAAATGCCGAAAGAGAGATCCTCACAGGAGCTAATGCTTCCGGAGTAAACCTTTGGAGACCGTCAGAAGACGGTATTGCTGATCCTGAAAATAATATTGCCAGACCTACAAGAACAGATTTGGAAGCTGTTCAAAACCACCTGATCAACCAATGGGGGTATGATCCGGGAAGATATGAAGGCTATGCCAATGAGGCGGAACAAGCCAGCACCAAATTGCTAGCAAGGATTGATTGGAACATCAATGAAAAGAACAAATTGGCCGTGAGGTACAACCAAGTAATTGGTACTTCTAATCAATTGGCCAATGCCACTTCAGGTCCTCGTCCTAGGGCTCCATGGCCAAATGGAGCAAGGGTTAGTCAGAATGCCATGACCTTTGAAAATGGAAATTATGGATTTGAAAATTCTGTAAGGTCCATTACTGCAGAATTGAATAGTTACATCAGCACAAGTTGGTCTAACCAATTATTGGCTACATATTCTAGAATTCAGGACAAAAGAACTTCTCCATCAGACCAACTTTTCCCTTTTGTTGACATCTGGGATGGTGGCGATTTAGTTGATGATGGTAATGGAAATATGGTAAAGGACAAAGGTTCCATGAATTATATTTCTTTTGGTACGGAGTTATTTACTTATAACAATGACGTTATTAACAATAATTACTCTATTATCAATAACTTGAATTATGTAGAAGGGAAGCACAACATCACTATGGGTGCTGCCTTTGAACTTCAGAATTTTGGTAACAGTTATACGAGAATGGGAACGTCCTATTATCGTTATGCATCTGTAGAAGACTTCCTTACTACAGGGACTGCCAACGAAGTTGCTCCTACCATATTTGGCTTGACTTACCCTTATGCAGGACAAGATACCTATTCCAGGGTTAATTTTGGATTGGCCTCTCTTTATGCTCAGGATAAATATGCAGTAAATAATGACCTTAGCATTACTTTTGGTCTTCGTGCTGAGCTTCCGATTTACCTGAATGAATTAACGGCTAACGAATCCATCAACGAGATTACCCTGACCAATCAATTTGGAATGCCTACCAATTACAACTCAGGAGAGTGGCCAACTTCTAAATTAATGGTCTCTCCAAGGTTTGGATTTAATTATGACGTATTTGGTGACCGTTCGCTTACATTGAGAGGTGGTACCGGCGTATTTTCTGGAAGGGTACCATTCGTATGGTTGACCAATATGCCTACCAATGCAGGTGTGATCCAGAATAACGTTGAGCCGGGAAGTTACGAGCAAGTTGAAGGGTGGATAGACAACATCACTTTCCAACCAGAGCGTTACTATTATGTGGAAAATGTTCCTGAAGGAGCTGAAGATGTATTTATTTCGTCTCCAACAGAAGGAGCACCTGGGTCATTCGCGTTGGTAGACCCTGATTTTAAAATGCCAATGGTATGGAGATCCAGCTTTGGTTTGGATTACCAAATTCCAAATACACCATTGCTATTGACAACAGATTTATTGTACACCAGAGATATCAATGCCGTATTCCAATACGGGGCTAACCGAGTAAGGTCTACCAATACCATGGATTATGGTTCTAGTGGAGCTCCGGGTGATTATGGTGATACTAGAGAAGTCTTTCTTCCGGGCCAAAGTACTGCTTATAACAGTGTAATGGGAGGAAACAATGCTACTGTTCTTTCCAACACCAGTATCAAAGGTAGAAGCTTTAGTGGGACAGTTGGTGTGTCAGTTCCTTATCACAGAGGTATTAGTGCTTCCTTGTATTACACTTATTCTTCAGCAAAAGAAGTTTCGGCCAATGATGGATCCAATGCGAGTTCTGCATGGGGTGCAAGTCCTACTATTAATAGTCCAAACGACCAAATGCTGCATATCTCTAACTTCGCAATCCCACATAGGATAGTCGGAAGTGTAAGTTATAGAATTGAATATGCAAATGCATTGGCTACAACAATTGGACTTTACTATAATGGAGCACATCAGGGTAGATTCTCGTATACTTATGGCAATGATTTTAATGGAGATGGTATTACCGGTGACTTGATATACCTTCCTGAAAATTCTTCTACCATGAATTTTGTTGACATTACAGATGATGATGGTGTGGTTTATACAGCCGCAGAGCAAAGAGCTGCCTTTGATGCCTATGTAGAAGAAAATGGATTGAGTGAATACAGAGGTGATTACTTGCCGAGAAATGCCTTCCTTAACCCATGGTTAAACAGGTTCGATATCCGTATCTTACAGGATGTTTCTCAGACTTTTGGGAAAATGAAAAACACTGTTCAGTTGAGTGTGGACATTGTGAACCTAGGTAATTTGCTAAATAGCGATTGGGGAATTCAGGACGACTTAAATGGTGCTGAGAATTTACTTTCAAGAGCCGGGTCAGTAAGTGCCACTCCTGATTTTAATCTAACAACCATTTCAGGAAACCTTCCTACAAACTCATTCAGAAATGTTAGTGGATTTGGAACCACTTGGAGCATGCAGGTTGGTTTAAGGTATTTGTTTTAATTTTCAAACTAGATTGCTATACAATAAAAGAGGTCGCCTTTATAGGTGACCTTTTTTTATTGGCAAAAAAAGGCCCATTTTGGCAAATACGGGCTTAAATACTATTTTTTCAATGAATGATAAATAAAATTACGGATATGGGAATATAGATAGGAAATGGCAATATTCGCTTGGTGTTTTTTAATAATATGATTTCTGCCCTTAAATATTCCATTCTCTTGCCATTAATGGCTTAGTTTTACCTCTTAAATTTTAATGTTTTTTTGCTAATAAAAATAGGGTTACTTTAACCTTATATCTTTAAAATAAACTTGTTGGTTAAACGATACATTAGTTTTCAGAATGAAAAACCAAACCAAAATCATTTTGTCTGTAATTATCCTATTAGTGATAGGGTTTATATTTTTCTATCCAAGAATGGAGCTTTTCACTGAAGGGGAAACGGCGGGTACAGAAAATGTTACTACAGGGGTTCAATCAAATCTTCCGGTAAATGTAATTAAACTAAAGGAAGAGCCCCTAGAAAGCAACTTGAATATCACAGGCTCACTTATACCCAATGAAATAGTAAACCTAAGACCTGAAGTGAATGGTTTGGTAGAGAAAATAACTTTTGAGGAAGGGCAGTTTGTGAAAAAAGGCACACCTTTACTTTATTTAAATGATGACGAGTTAAAAGCCCAATATGACAGGTTAGCCTATACCAAAAAGTTGTATGAAAGTCAGGAAAAAAGGCAAAAGCAGTTATTGACAAAAGAGGCCATTAGCCAGGAAGAATACGACATAGTCCTCAATCAATACAATACCAATCTTGCAGATTTGCGCTTAATTGAAGCCCAATTAAATAAAATGGTCATCAGGGCACCCTTTGATGGAGAGTTAGGTTTCAGGCAAATATCAGAAGGAAGTGTAATCGGTACTTCTGATCTTATTGCCACCATTGTCAATGTAGACCCTATCAAAATAGAATTTTCAATTCCTGAACGGTATTCCAATGAAATAAAGGTGGGTACGGTCATTTATTTCAACTCAAATATTTCCGATGAAGAAGCAGAAGGAAAGGTATATGCCATTGAACCGAATATAGATGCGGCTACCAGAACTTTAAAAATTAGGGCTCAGAGTCCAAACAAAGGAAAGAAATTTCTTCCTGGAATGTTTGTAAGGGTTCGGTTGGTATTAGATGAGGTGTCAGATGCCATTCTTGTCCCATCAGAATCAGTAATTCCGGAATTGGAAGGGTACAAGGTTTTTGTGGCCAAAGATGGTGTCATCGAATCTAGAAAGGTGGAAATCGGTCAAAGATCAGATACCAGGGTACAGTTGTTGGAAGGGGTAAAACCCGGAGAACTGGTATTAACTACAGGTGTACTACAAGCAAAGGATGGAATGTCCGTTGATGTTAACTTAACGAACTGATAGAATAATATGTCAAGTTTATCTACGATCAGTATTCGAAGACCCGTATTGTCTATAGTGATGTCACTCACTATTTTGATTTTTGCTATCATTGGAATTTCCTTTTTAGGAATCCGTGAATTCCCTAGTGTGGATCCTCCGGTGGTGAATGTAAGAACGACTTATGTGGGAGCCAATGCGGATGTAATTGAGGCACAGATTACAGAGCCCCTGGAAGAAGCCATTAATGGTATTTCCGGAATAAAATCCTTGTCTTCCATCAGTAATGATGGGAACAGTAGCATTACGGTGGAATTTGAAATCGGGGCCGATATGGAGGCCGCCGCCAATGATGTGAGGGATAAAGTCTCAAGGGCCCAAAGAAACCTCCCCCCCGATACAGATCCCCCTATCGTTTCCAAGCAAGATGCAGATACCCAGCCCATTGTATTTTTAAATGTACAAAGTGATCAACGAAGCTTATTGGAGTTGTCTGATATCGCCACCAATATTTTCAAAGAAAGGCTACAGACCATCAATGGTATCAGTGAAATCAGAATTTGGGGAGAAAAAGAATATGCCATGCGTTTGCGAATGGATCCCTTACGAATGGCTTCCTACGGCATTACACCCTTAGATGTCCTCAACAAAGTTCAAAGTGAAAATGTGGAACTCCCTACCGGGAAAATTGAAGGTGAATCCATAGAGCTTTCGGTAAGGACCCGGAGTAGGATGAGTACTTCAGAAGAGTTTAACCGATTGATTGTTAAAGAAGAATCCAATAATGTGGTGCGCTTTCAAGATATCGGAAATGCAGAGATAGCCCCTCTGAATGAAAGAACTGTGTTAAAAAGAGACGGGGTGCCCATGGTAGGGGTAGCCTTGGTTCCTTTACCGGGATCAAATAGTATTGAAATCATAGATGAGTTTTATCGAAGACTGGAATTTATAAAGAAAGACCTGCCGGAGGATATTCAACTGGGGATAGGATTTGACACCACCAAATTTATAAGAAATTCAATCAGCGAAGTGCAACAGACAATTTTTGTGGCCTTCATGTTGGTGGTGCTTATTATTTTTCTGTTTTTAAGAGATTGGCGCACGACCTTTATTCCTGTACTTACCATCCCCATTAGTTTGATAGGTGTGTTTTTTATCATGTATATGGCAGGGTTTTCCATCAATGTACTGACCTTGCTAGGTATCGTATTGTCCATAGGGCTGGTGGTAGATGATGCCATAGTGGTGTTGGAAAATATTTATTCCAAAATTGAAAATGGAGAAAATCCGGAAACTGCAGCGGAGCAGGGGGCTGAGGAAATATTCTTTGCCGTTATAGCCACTACAGTAGCGTTAGCTGCAGTATTCTTACCAGTGATTTTTCTTACAGGTACCACAGGAAGGCTGTTTAGGGAGTTTGGAGTGGTTGTGGCAGGAGCAGTGATCATCTCTTCTTTTGTGGCCCTTACCATGACACCGATGCTCAGTTCTAAGCTACTGAAGAGAAGAAAAAAGCAAAACTGGTTGTATAATAAAACGGAGCCATTCTTTCTGTGGTTAAACAAGGTTTATGTGCAAGCTCTTTCCTCTTTTATGAAAATAAAGTGGATGTCTTTTGTTTTGGTAGGACTGATGGGACTTGGTACTTATTATCTTTTTAGCAATATCCCTTCCGAACTGGCACCTTTAGAAGACCGGGGGCAAATAAGAATCAATATGGCAGGACCCGAAGGAGCTACCTTTAGCTATATGGACCGAATAATCGATGAAATGACTGTGGAACTTTCTGAAATGATTCCTGAGGAAGAGAGAGAAGGGCTAATTTCGGTTACCTCTCCAGGGTTTAGTTCTGCAAGTACCAATTCAGGATTTATACGATTGGTTTTAAAGGATGCAGCAACAAGGGAAAGAAGTCAACAAGAAATTTTTGATGATGTGGCAGTGTATTTAAAGAACAAGACGGCCGTTAGGGCTTTTGGAGCGCAGGAACCATCCATTGGAGATAGGAGAGCCGGACTACCCATCCAATATGTTATTCAAGCCCAGACCTTGGAGAAGTTAAAAGAAATTATCCCGGTTTTTATGGATAAAGTAGGACAAAGTTCCGTTTTTACTTTTCCCGATGTCAATTTAAAATTTACCAAGCCTGAAATAGAGGTGGAGATTGATAGGGAGAAAGCCAGAAACATAGGCGTTTCGGTGCAAGAAATTGCGAGAACACTTCAGCTGAGTTATTCCGGTCAGCGATTTGATTATTTCATCATGAATGGCAAGCAATACCAAGTAGTTGGTGAAATGCAGTTGGAGGATAGGAATGAACCCATAAACCTCAGGATGCTATATGTAAGAAGTGATGAAGGCGAATTGATTCAAATGGATAATTTGGTTAAGATCAATGAAAGAAGTACGCCACCTCAACTTTATCGATACAATAGGTTTGTAAGTGCAACGGTGCAGGCAGGCCTAGCTCCGGGAGAAACAGTAGGTTCGGGACTTGTGGAAATGGATAAAATTGCAGCCGAAGTGCTTGACGAAACCTTTACCACCGATGTGGCCGGATTATCCAAGGAGTACAGAGACAGTTCCAGTAGTTTGGTGTTTGCCTTTGTGTTTGCCTTGATATTGATCTACCTCGTTTTATCTGCCCAGTTTGAAAGTTTTATGGACCCATTGACAATCATGTTTACGGTGCCATTGGCGATATTTGGCGCCTTGTTTTCATTGTGGTTATTTGATTTTACCCTTAATGTATTTAGTCAAATAGGAATAATCATGCTCATTGGTTTGGTGACCAAAAATGGGATATTGATTGTGGAATTTGCCAACCAACGTAAAGCCCAAGGGATTCCCATATCAGAAGCCATTGAAGGCGCTGCAGCAGCAAGGTTTCGCCCCATCTTAATGACCAGTTTGTCCACCATCTTGGGAATTTTGCCAATAGCTTTGGCATTGGGAGCAGGTTCAGAAGGACGGGTACCGATGGGGGTAGCGGTAGTTGGTGGAATGTTGTTAGCAACACTACTTACCTTATTTATTATTCCGGGTATATATACCTATTTGACATCTAAAAAAGGAAGATTAGCAAGAGTTTAATATGAAGAAAATTATATTGCTAGGAATGATAGTAGCTTTCTCCTGCAGATTGTATGGACAGGAGGACGAACCTTTAACTTTTGAAAAGGCAGTTGAGATTGGATTGGAAAATAACTTTGATGTTAAGATTGCTACCAATCAGGTTTTGTTGGCAGAAAATGAGAAAAAACAAGCCGTAAGTCTGTTGATGCCAGTGCTTGACTTAAATAATACCAGAGTTTATAGAAAGGAAGATACAGAACAGGCCTTTGTAAGTGATCCGGAAAATCCAAGGATTATCCCCAATGCCCAAACCAGAAACAATAACTATAGCTTGGTAGCTATCTATGGTTTTAGGGCAGATGCAGTAGTTGCCATGCAACGTTTGGGGAAATTGAGAGAAGTATCTGAGCTGGAGGCCAAGGTGGTCATAGAAAATACCGTAGCTGCTATTGCCACGGCCTACTACAGGTTGGTTCTTGAGCAACAACGGTACGAGGTGCTCAAGCACACTTTAAAATTATCAGATGAAAGATTAGAGATCGCCAAAGCTCAATATGAATTTGGACGTGCATCAAAAAGAGACTTTTTAGCTGCACAGGTGGATTACAATGCAGACCTTACAGCCTTGGTTTCCCAAGAACAAGTTATTCAAAATTCAAGTGTCAATTTGAACGAATTACTAGCCATCGGCCCAAATAAAAATTTTGTAGTCAATGACACCATCACCATAGAGGATTCTTATTCTCTTGAAGAATTGAAAGAAAGTGCTTTAGATCAAAATAAAGGTTTTTTGGCTACCCAAAGAATGGAAAATGTTGCCTATCTCCAATTAAAAGAGTTGCGGGCACAAAGGCTACCGACCATTACCTTAAATGGGTCATATATAGACAATACTTTAAATTCGGATGCAGGATTTTTGCTGAGTAATCAGCAGCAAGGAATTAATTTGGGGGCCACCATAAGCTTAAACCTCTTCAGTGGCTTGGCCTTAAATAAGCGCATTCAAGCCGCTAAGATTCAAATCAACAACCAGAAGCACTTGATGGAACAATATGAAAATCAAATGCTGTCTGATTTACAGCGGACCTTCAATACGTACCAAAATAGCAGACGACTTTTGGAAATAGAAAAATTAAATTATGAGGTGGCTGTGGAGAGCTCTGACATTACACTCGACAGGTTTCGATTGGGAATCACTAATTATCTTGAATTTCGGGATGCCCAAGTGAGCAGATTGCAAGCTGAGAGCAGATTGATAGAGTCTCTTTATACAATAAAGGAGAATGAAATAGAACTTATGCGGCTTTCCGGTAATATTTATTTCGCTAATTTGCAGGAGAATTTACATGAGTAATAGGGGCTCAGTGCCTATATTTTGCAGGGCTATTTTTGGTATATTAAGGATAAAAGCCTATAATTGATAACACCAAAGCACGATTAGAGTGCCCCCTCTATGTCAAAAACCAGCATTTCTTGCCTTTTCTTGCTATTAATTGTTTTCGAATTGACTTCATGCAAGTCAAATGTTGAAGAAATAGAGGTGCCGGAATATTGGGAATCCCCTGCTGTCTTAGATTTTGATGCCATTAAAAAAAGGGGATTTATTAGAGCGGTTGTAGACAATTCATCTACCAGCTATTATATCTATAGGGGCCGGACCATGGGCTATGAATTTGAGTTGCTTCGTAATTTGGCGAACCAGCTTGGGGTGAACCTAAGGTTAATTGTAAAGCATGATTTGGAAGATGGATTTCGCCTTTTGAATAAAGGGAAAGCTGATATTGTTGCCATAAACTTTGAAGTAAACGAGGAGAGAAAAAAGCGGGCCAATTTTACTGCACCGATTAATAGCATGAAAACAGTGGTGGTGCAGCGGAAAGATCAATCTCATGTGGACAGCCTTACCCAACTTACCAATAAGAAGGTTTATATAAAGAAAGGGACGGTTTATAAGGAAAGGCTTTCATTACTAAGTGATTCCCTCTCGCTTGCTTTGTCTATAGAAGAAAAGAACACAAGTTTGGAAGATTTGATCAATCAGGTCATTGAAGAGAAAATAGACTATACAGTGGTGGACAATGACATTGCCTTGGTAAATGCTACCTATAATGATTTATTAGACGTAGGTCTTACGGTTAGTCAACCCAACCCAGTGGCTTGGGCCATTCGTAAAAATGCACCTCAGTTGGAAGCCAAGATCAATGAGTGGATTGAAAGAATAAATCGAACAGGATACAAAGCCATATTGTACCACAAGTATTTTCTCAATAAGAAAAACAGTTACCACAGGTCCTCATCAGCCTTTTCTTCTGTTTCAGGCGATAGAATTTCGGCCTATGATAATATCATTAAAAAAGGAGCTGATAAACTGGGTTGGGATTGGAGATTATTGGCTGCTCTGGTGTATAAAGAAAGCCGCTTTAATCATTCTGCTGTTTCCTATGCAGGAGCAGTAGGCTTGCTTCAACTTATGCCTGTAACTTTACAACGTTTTGGGGTGAATGATCCAAACAATCCCAATGAAAGTTTAAGGGGAGGTGTCAATTACCTCAAATACCTGGATGGCTTTTGGCTCGACCGTGTGCCTGATAACAACGAAAGGATTAAGTTTATTTTGGCTTCTTACAATGTAGGGCATGGTCATGTTCAAGACGCTTGGCGCTTGGCCTATAAATATGGAAAGGACAACAAAAGGTGGAAGAATGTTGCGTATTATTTGGAGAGAAAATCCAAACCGGAAGTGTATCGAGATCCATGGGTGAAAAGTGGCTATGCCAAAGGCCATGTGACAGTTCGCTATGTTCGGGAAGTTTATGGACTTTATGAATCCTATAAGGTTTTAGTAGATTCTTAAGCATCAGGAATCATCTCTGCCGTGATTTTTGCAGACAATAAGCACAATGGTATCCCTCCTCCGGGGTGAACACTTCCCCCGCAAAAATACAATTTCTTTATTTTTGAACTATAATTTGGGTGTCTTAAAAAAGCAGCGTATCGGTTGTTGGAGCTATTGCCGTATAAGGCTCCATTCGCTGACGAAGTTTTGGTGGCTATTCCAATGGGGTCTAATATTTGCTCCGCTTCAATCAGCGGCTCAATGTCCGTTTTTAGCGTAGCATTTATTTTTCTAATAATGGCTTTTCGGGCCTTGGCTTTTAAACTTTCCCAATCCTGACCTTGATCATTAGGCACATTGATCATGGTGAACCAATTCATGGCGCCCTTAGGAGCATCATTTTCTTTATGAATAGAGGTGATGTTGATATACACAGTAGGATCATCATCGATGTCTTTGTCTTTAAAAATAGCTTTAAATTCCTTTTCATAATCCTTGCTAAATAGAATGTTGTGTAGGTCAAGTTCAGGGAAAAACTTTTTAATACCCCAATAAAAAATCAAGGCAGAGCTAGATTTAGGTTGTTTTAATAATCGTTTGGGTTGTTCTTCCTCTTTTAGTATGGTTTTATAGGCCGTCACCATGTCCATATTGTTAAGGATATAATCGGCTTTATAAGATTTGTCCCCGGCTTGTATTCCAATGGCTATTTGATCCTTGACCAGGACTTTATCTACGGCCATGTTAAAGTGAAAATTCACACCCAAATGCTTTGCGAGATTGTATAGGCTAACAGTGATGTCGTGCATTCCTTGGGTAGGAAAGAATGCTCCCTTATTAAATTCAAGGTGTGGGATTATATTTAAAGTGGCCGGGGTTTGGTAAGGGTTTGATCCGTTGTAGGTGGCGTACCTATTAAATAGTTGAACCAGCTTTGGGTGTTTGAATTGCCGGTGATTGGCCTGATTCATGGTGTTGAAAAGACCAAACTTAGCAATCCTAAAATAAGAAGCCATGGCTTTTTTGTTAAACCAAGTACTCCACTTGTGCAAAGACCTATGCATGAACAAAGGGGCAAGGTATTTGTAAATATAGGCTGATTTATCCAGTGCCTTTTTGATGTTTTGAGGTTTTTCTCCAAGTTGATGCTCCACTTCTTTAGTGAATTTATCCAAATTGGAATAAGCACTTAGCTTCGTACCATCTTCCCAAAAATAATTACAATTGACATCAAGCTTCTTGTATCGGAAAAAGTCTTCGGTTTTTAAGCCTGCTAAAGCAAACAGTTCCTCTACTTGTTCAGGTAAAGTAAATAGGGACGGGCCTGCATCAAAGCGGTAACCGTCAATATTGATTTCGGTCAATTTTCCGCCGGGATAAGGGTTCGCCTCAAAAACCTTTACTTGATACCCCTTTACGGTTAATCGAATTGAAGCTGCCAAACCTGCTATGCCTGCCCCTATTATAATTACCTTTTTATCCATTCATTAATAATATTTCCACTGTTTTCAAGTGGGTTTTTGTTACCAATTGCCAATTTATTCAATGATAACTTATAAAAGTAGGCTTTGTTATCAAGACTGCTTCTGAAGACGGAATCAGCGGATGGTAAAACCCATTGCTTAGGTTTTAAATACCTTCTTGAGATTGGAGGCTTTCTTCCTTCCATTCCAGAAAAGATTGATTGATTGCCTCAGCAAAAACCTTGGTTTCCTGGGCTCCACTAATACCATATTTTCGATTGAATACAAAAAATGGCACCCCTTGAATCCCCATTTGCTTAGATGCTAATATATCCCTTTTTACTTCATCAGAGAAGGTGTCGGTTTTTGTGATTTCTTCAACATTTGTAAGGCCTACATCAGAGGATAAGTTGGATAAAATACCCATGTCGTCTATGTTTTTGCCTTCTATAAAGTAAGCCTCAAGTAAGCGCTCTTTCATTGCTTGTTGTTTCCCTTGGGTCAAGGCAAGCTGTAATATTCTGTGGCTCCTGAAAGTGTTAGCGACCACTGCATTCTGCATTTGGAAATCCAGCCCTTCTAATGCTGCCTGATCAGTGACATATTGGGTCATTTCAGTTGCTTTGCTTAGAGTAACGCCTTTGCTTTCAGCAAGGTATTGCTCCACAGATTTATTGGTATCCGTTTGAATATCGGGATTTAACTGAAAACTTCGATAGATCACTTCAATCTGATTTTTTTGGCTGAAATTAGCCAGGGCTTTTTCAAATCTACGTTTACCGATATAGCAAAATGGGCAAACCACATCACTCCAGATTTCAACTTTCATTTTCTTTTGCATGGTAGTTTTTTTTATCCGCAATTTTTGAGGAGGTTGTAATTCCACTACAACACTTCTGCTTTGGCTTCGGTTCTGGAGTTGTGGATATTTATTTAAGGAGAATTTATTTTTCTTTGTAGTTGAATAAACTAACCCTCAGAAGATATCCTTTCTGCAAGAAGCAGGATTTTCTGCAAGGTTTTTGCTTTAAAATATAGTAACTTGACTATCCCATTTAATAAATTGTTAATTCAACCCCTAAGTTTGTATGAATGAGATCATTACAACGATAAAAAAATTAATAGAAGTAAGGGTAAACATCATAAAAGCTGAAATTACTGATAAAATTAGTTCTGTTGTGGCAAGAGTAGCAGTTATGGTGCTAATGATTATTTCTGCTTCTTTTATTTTACTCTTTGGAAGTATTGCTTTGGCGTTTTACTTCAGTGAGTTATATGGTAGCAGTTCCATTGGATTTTTGATGGTAACGGGCATTTACACTTTTATATTTCTGTTATTGTATCTTTTGAGAAACGCAGGGGGCTTTCAGAGCATACTCAAAAATTCTCTTTTCAGGTATGTTTTTTTATTTAAAGGTAAAAAAGGAGAATGATGAAAGAGGAATTATTAAAACAGTCAGAAGAATTAGAACAGACTTTGGAAAAGCAACTCCAGCTTTTTAAACAAGATTCACAGGTGTATTTAAAAGTTGGTGGCTTGGCAATAATAGGAGGGGTATTGGCCGTTTATACTGTCAATCAATTGGGAGGTAAGCGTAAGAAAAAAGTGGCCAAGAAGAAAAAAAAAGGTAAGAAACCTTATAGCTTTTTAGGGAATTTAAGAAGTAGGTTGTTTTGGATGTTAGTAGGGGTAGGCAAAGCAAAATTAATGGAGGTGGTTATGGCCCAGGTAGGTAATGAAGAAGAATCGAATTAATGATCTGCGCGAGCTCCTTATAGAAAAGAAGATTAAAGGGGAGAAAGGCTTGGCACTGCTTATAGACCCGGAAAAGCTAGACAAACAACCTTCTCTGGATCTATTGAATCAACTTTCACATGGCCTTACAATTGACTTTTTTTTTGTAGGGGGAAGCTTAGTAAATGCCAAAAGGCTAGATCAGTGCTTGCGAAGATTAAGGGAAGTAAGCAAAAGTAATGTACCCATTGTATTATTTCCCGGAAGTGTCATGCAGATTTCTGAGGAAGCCGATGCCATTTTGTTTCTATCATTGATTTCCGGAAGAAACCCGGAGCTATTGATTGGTCAGCATGTTTTGGCTGCACCTACCTTGGCAAAAAGTAATCTTGAAATATTGCCTGTGGGGTACATGCTGGTAAATGGTGGTGTAGGTACCAGTGTGGAATACATAAGCCAAACGATCCCGATCCCTCATAACAAGCCGGATATTGCAGCAGCCACGGCTTTGGCAGGCAAATACTTGGGTTTGCCCATCTTTTACCTTGATGCCGGTTCCGGTGCAAAGAACCCTGTTTCTCAAAAAATGATAAAGGCGGTAAGTGAACAAGTGGAATGTCCCTTGATGGTAGGAGGAGGAATTCGATCTCTGGAAGCAGCCAAAGCTGCATGGGCTGCGGGAGCAGATGTATTGGTTATTGGGAATGGGGCAGAAAAAAACCCCAGCTTGATCACTGAGGTTTTGCATTATGCTAAAATCTATAATTCGTCACTGAACGTTAATTAGCGACTCTCTTCTTCTCATTTTTCCTGCAGGAAGGCCATACATCATCTTAAATCGCCTACAGAAATAGGCGGTGTCTTTATAGCCCACTTCTTTTCCTATGTCACGAATACTTTTCTTGGTGGTACGTAATAATTCAACTGCCGCTTCCATTCTTTGGTATTCGATATAATCCTGAGGATTGATTCCTGTCAGCATTTTAAAGTATTGGCCAACGTAATCTTCAGAAACATTGGCCACCTTTGCTAAAACTTTGTTAGATAAGTCACCACCTATATTCTTTTTGATATAGTTGAACATATCAATCAATCGAGGATCTTTGAAATAGGTGCTGTTTGTAGATAACTCTTCTACGAATAACCTGTTTTTAAGAATATGGCGGACCAATTCTACTACAAGCAATTCAGTATACAACTTGATTACTCTTTCTTTACCCGGGGTATTTTGTTCAGATTCTTTCACTACATCTTCAATTATCGAAGCAATTCGGTCATTGAATCTTATTACAAATGCGGGTATTCCTAAAGAATTAAAGAAATTAACAACATCGAATACTTTTGCTTCAAAAGTAACCGTGGTGATACAATCATCATCCAGATTTTTGATGTTTTTGAAGCTTATGGTCTGAAGGTATTTCTTTTTGTTTTCCAAAAAGTTATCATTATTGGTCTCGTTCCTCTTAGTAACGGTTCCAAAAGATACCCTTGTAGGCCTGCTTGCTGGAATAAAAAGAATTTCCCCTTCGTTTACAGATTCCTGGTCTTCACCATAATTTAGCGAGCCCCTGTGAAGAAGGATGGCTGTGTTTTCAGAATCTGTATAGTCGGTGATGGTTACAGGTCGTTCAATTTTGAAGTTATTGCCTTTCACGTACCTTACTCCAACCGACTCTATCACTTTATTGTAATATTCCATGATTAGTGCATTTAGAGTTATTTTTTGTAAAAGTATATTTTTTTTCTGATTTATTATGACAATTTCCAATAAAAAATTAGAATAAACTAAATTCCGATATGAAAATTACTATATATTTTTAATTCTTCACTACTATTACAATTAGCTTAAAAGCTTTCTGGATATGATTATTTTCTGAATTTCAGAGGTGCCTTCATATATCTGAGTTATTTTTGCATCTCTCATCATTCGTTCAACGTGGTATTCACGCACATAGCCATAACCCCCATGAATTTGAACGGCTTCAATGGTGGTTTTCATAGCTGCCTTCGAAGAGTACAATTTGGCAATTGCACTTGCCCTAACATAATCTTCATTATTGTCTTTTTTAAAGGCTGCTTTGTAACAAAGTAATCGGGCGGCTTCAATTTCAGTGTCCATGTCTGCCAATTTGAACTGTATGGCTTGATGCTCACTGATGGTTTTTCCGAAGGTTTTTCTTTCCAGTGCGTATTTGATGGATAAATCTAAGGCGCCCGCTGCTATACCAAGTGCCTGGGCTGCAATACCAATTCTACCACCATTTAATGTCTCCATAGCAAACTTAAAACCAAAGCCTTCTTCTGCAATTCGGTTCTCTTTAGGAATTTTTAGGTCAGTAAACATTAAAGAGCAAGTGTCAGAAGCTCTTATCCCTAGTTTGTCTTCCTTTTTACCGACCTCAAATCCCTCCCAATCTCTTTCTACAATAAATACAGATATTCCCTGATGGCCTTTTTCTTTATTGGTCTGTGCAATGACCAGATAGTAATCAGCAGAATAACCATTGGTGATCCAGTTTTTTGTCCCATTTAGCAGGTAATGGTCTCCTTTGTCCACAGCAGTGGTTTTTTGTGAGGTGGCATCTGAACCAGCCTCCGGCTCTGACAAAGCAAAAGCACCTAAGGATTTTCCGGAAGCCAGTGGGTTTAAGTATTTCTTTTTCTGAGCTTCAGTTCCATATTTTTCCAAACCCCAACAAACAAGAGAATTATTAACAGACATGATCACAGCTGCAGAGGCATCTATTTTGGCGATTTCCTCCAGAACAATTACATAAGACAGGGTGTCCATACCACCTCCTCCATAGGTTGGGGAAACCATCATGCCCATAAAACCCATGTCTGCCATCTTTGTTACCAGTGCTTTCGGGAATTTGCACTTAATGTCTCTTTCTATGACTTCCGGTAATAGTTCTGTTTTAGCAAAAGCCGAAGCAGCTTCTTTGATGGCCTGCTGTTCCTCATTTAGTTTGAAATCCATATTCCTGAATTTTTCTAGTTACAAATCCATTCATTAGGAGAAAAAGAAACTAATTCCCAAAAGGTTAATTGAATGCCTTTCCCTGACCTCTAGTAGTTTAAGACCTGTTCACAGGAGCGTTTTGCTAAATGTTTTGACAATTACCTATAAACAAATAGTAAACCTTTATTAGTAGTAATTTCACTTTTTTACAAGGCGAATTATTCACAAACCCTTTTCTCTTATATAGTTATACTCAAAAAATAAAAAAGGGGCAACGCTGCCCCTTTAAAAATTTAAATAAATTTTAGTTTATTAATCTCTATTTCCAAAAAAGATAAACATATAATAGGCTAGTGTGGCCATAGAAGCCAAAGCGGCAACCACATAAGTCATCGCAGCCCATTTCAATGCATCTTTGGACATTCCGTACTCTTCAGGTGTCACGATATTGCGTTGCTTGACCCAGGCAAGTGCTCGGTTGCTTGCGTCAAATTCCACCGGTAAAGTGATTACACTGAACAAAGTAAGCATACTATAAGCGCCTACTACCACCACACCAACAGCCTCATACGGCAAGCCAAACAAGGCAATTCCTCCAAAAAGAGAGGCGATCAACACTACGTTCAATATTTTACCACTTATATTTTGAATAGGTACTAGCGCTGACCTCAGTTTTAACCAAGCGTAAGAACTGGCATGTTGAACAGCGTGACCACATTCGTGGGCGGCTACAGCTGTTGCGGCGGCATTTCGTCCATAGTAAACATCCGTACTTAAGTTTACGGTTTTATTCATTGGATTATAATGGTCAGAAAGTTGTCCTTCCACACAATTTACAGAAACGTTGTGGATATTGTGATCCGCCAACATGAGTTCTGCAATTTCTTTACCGGAAAGATTTGCTTTCAAAGAAACCTGTGAGTATTTCTTAAACTTATTCTTCAGCTTGTTACTTACCACATAACCGAGAATTGCGAATACAACTACTATTAATATGATTCCCATTTTTTATATTGCTTATTTTCCTTCTATTACGTTTTTACTTTTATAATGTTTCTTGCTTTTTTCTAAAAAGGTAAAGAAAACTAATTCCTCCGAAAATTAAAACAATTATCATTTGAGAGGTATGAGCCAACATCGCAAATACCTTGCCCTGAGTTTCAGGTATACCATAGAATAACAAAATGAAAGCCACCATGGCGTGAAATGTACCTATGCCTCCCTGAACAGGTGCGATCATACCTATGCTTCCCATTACCAGTACCATTAAGATAGAAGTAGCTGACAATGAGCTTGTTGAAGGTACTGATAAGGCCATCCAGTACATCATTAAAAAGTAAATGATCCAAATTAAGAATGTGGCTAGCCAAAACCCGACTTTGTTTTCCATTTGAAAAAGGGTTTTTAGCCCACTGACAAAATGTCTGATAAACTGGATGAGTTTACCTATAAAGGCAGTTTTTTTAAATTGTTGATAGAGGACAAAAGCCAGGGCCATTGTGCCTAAAAAAAGTAAGATGGCCAAAAAGAGGTAGTCTGAGACCAGGTTTTTGAGTGCAGAAATGGAAACCAAGTTTTTCAGAATTTTTAAAAATATCCTCCCTTCAAAAATAAAGGCCAAAGCCATCATCAATAGCATAAAGAGCATATCTATTGTTCTTTCTAAAACAACAGTGCCGAAAATTTTCCCAAAATCTATGGGGTAGTTTTTTCTAACCGCCCCACATCTGGCCACCTCACCTGCTCTTGGAAAGATTAGGTTGACCACATTGCCAAACATCAAGGACCAAAAAATTGGACTTGTCTTCAATGAAATGGTTTCGTTGGTGGCAATTAGCCTTTTCCATCTCCATGCCCTTAACCAGAAACCAATTAATCCAATAAACATTGCAGTGGCAAACAAAAAAATGTTGGTGCCTTTGAGGGCTTCCAAAAATACTTCGCTTTCTATATCCTTATAAAGGAAATAGAAAATCAAAAGTGCAACCACCAAAGAAACGGTTACGCGTAAACCGTTTTTTAACTTATTGCTCAAATCAATTTGTTTTGGTCATCCGGGAAAACAATGGTTGGTTTGTATTTTTTTGCTGCTTCAAAATCCATCGTTGCATAGGAAATAATGATGATTACATCTCCTACCTGCGCTTTTCTTGCGGCCGGTCCGTTTAGACAAATTTGTCCCGAATCCCGCTCTCCTTTGATTACATAAGTTTCCAGGCGTTCGCCATTGTTAATGTTTACAATTTGAACTTTTTCGTTTTCAATTATATTCGCTGCCTCCATTAATGTTTCATCAATGGTGATAGAACCAACATAATGTAGTTCTGCTTGGGTAATTTTTACCCTGTGGATTTTTGATTTTAATAACTGAATTTGCATGTCATTAGTTATATATGGTCAGTACGTATAATGATGTTGTCTATTAATCGTACCTCTTCAATATGTGCCGCTATACAAACAGCATATGGCTTTTCTGGTGTTAGATTATTGACAGGAGAAAAACTACTTAGTTCTACGAGTTCTAAATACTCTGATTTTATATCAAGTGGTTCAAGCATTTCCTGAATGACCTTATTTTTTATGTGTAACCATTGCTCACCCCTTAAAAGTTCATCTTTACATTTGGATAAAACCTTATAGAGAATTGAAGCCAAGGCCCTTCCCTCTTTACTTAACCTTTGGTTTCTCGATGACATGGCCAGTCCATCTGCCTCTCTCATGGTGGGGACCACTTCGATTTTTATAGGATAGGAGAGATCGTTGACCATTCTTTGAATCACAGCAACTTGCTGAATGTCTTTTTGCCCGAAAAACGAAATATCCGGCTGCAAAATATGGAACAGTTTAGAAACGACTATAGCCACTCCATTGAAATGTCCCGGGCGAAAACGGCCTTCCAATACTTGTTCCATGGAACCAAAATCAAATTCCATCATTACTGCATGGGGATACATTTCGCTTTCAGAAGGAGTAAATACCATGTCAACACCTTCATTGGCTAATATTTCCAAATCGGAGGATAAAGTTCTGGGGTATTTTTGAAGATCTTCTGGGTTGTTAAACTGAATAGGATTGACAAAAATGGATACAAATGTGATGTCTGTTTGTTTTTTCGATTGCCGTATCAATTCCAAATGTCCTTGATGCAATGCTCCCATAGTAGGCACCAATCCAACGGCCCTATTTTGGGTTTTTAAGGTCCTTAAATGCTGTTTTACAGAAGATATCGTTTTGAGTATTTCCAAAGCTCGTTTTGAAGTGGAATAGGAAAATAGGTGCAAAAGTATATTATTCTGAATAAAAACAATGGGAATTGGCGATTTTTTTGTAAATTTGTAGTCCCGTTATATCCCTTAATAAAACACACACGATATGTCTAAACTTCGTATCCTTTACGTAGCAAGCGAAATTAATCCATTTCTTCAAACTTCAGAGGTCGCTAATTTTGTGAGAGCACTGCCTCAAGCAATGCAAGAAAAAGGAATGGAAATTCGAATTTTGGTTCCAAGATTTGGGTTGATTAATGAGAGAAAGAATAGGTTGCATGAGGTTGTAAGACTTTCAGGTATTAATATATCCGTAGGCGAAGAAGAGAAACCCCTGATAATTAAAGTTGCTTCAATTCCAAATGCTAAATTGCAAGTATATTTTATTGACAACGAAGACTATTTTCAGAGAAAAAGCGTTTTCTTTGACAAACAGGATAAATTTTATGAAGACAATGACGAAAGAGCCATTTTCTTCTGCAAAGGAGTGCTAGAGACCGTTAAAAAGTTAGGTTGGGCACCCGACGTGGTTCACTGTAATGACTGGATGACAAGCCTTATTCCTTTGTACCTGAAGACAACTTATAAGAATGAGCCCCTTTTCAAAGAAACAAAATCCGTATATGCTATTTATAATAACGGATTTAGTCATAAATTTGGGGACGATTTATTCGAAAAGATAAAAATGGTGGATATTGACGACCAGCTTCTGGCTCCATTGAAGTCCAAAGACTATGAAGGGTTTTTGAAATTGGGGATGGAGTATGCTGATGTTGTCGTTAAAGGAGAGGATATTTCCGAAAGCCTGACTGCCATGATTCAAGAATCTTCTAAAGACAAACAGTTTGAAATTAATAGTGATGAACAAGACGAGCTTTTTGAAAGCTATTACAATATCTATACAGACCTTGCAGGTTAAATTCCTCGGGGCCCTGTGCTCAATTGTTATTTTTGCAGGAGCTTGTTCAGACCCATCCGAAATTGGATTGGTACTGGATCCCGGCTCCAACCAGATAGGGGTTTTCTATGAAGAAATACCCCTTTCTTCTTTTATGGTGTTGGAAGATTCTTTCAATACAACAAATCAGAGTAGGTTAGTGGTAGGTGGGGATCATAGCGATCTTTTTGGTACTACGGAATCAATTGGTTACAGTAGATTGTCCTTTAATCCCAATGGAGTTTTGCCGGAAGACAATGCCATATTTGATTCCGCCATATTTGACTTTAACATTGTTGACCTTATAGGTGAAGATTTTGATGAAGCTAAAGATTTTAGGGTTCATCGACTTTTAGAGGCCATCGAGGATACTACCTACTATAGCTTCAATTCACTCGATTTTGATGAGGAGGAAATTTTGGCCGAAGGCTCTTTCCTATTGACTCCTGACACGGTCAATAAGGTAAGCATGGATCTCAAGGAGGATTTCGCTGCAGAACTATTTGGAAAGCTTACCTCTCAGGACCCTGTATTTGATAATATATTTGCTTTTAGGGAATACTTTCCCGGTATAGTTATCAAAGGTGATCCTTCCCAAAATACATCCATTTCTTTGGCCATTGGGAGTGGAACTGGTATTACCATGTATTACCACTATGAAGACGATACTGTTTCAACAGCTTATCCCATTAATACCATACAGTCCAGACACTTTAATCAAGTGATAAACGATCCTCAGGGAACTCCTACTGAAGTAATTACAGATACCAACGTGGCCTATGATATAGCCGGTGATAAAGTGGGAGTGAAAGCAGGATTGGGTATGTTGACAAAACTCGACATGAGTCCTTTACATGAGTTTTTGGACACTCTTGAAAATGTCACCTTTAACCAAATATTGCTTGAAGTAGGTCCTGTGGATGAATACCCTGAGGGGAAAAATCCTTACGGGGCGCTTGTCATGTACTTTGCTGAAGGTGGTGAGTATTATAGAAGGTTTGATGGAGTTAAGGTGGCAGTACAAGGAGAAAATAATACCCAAACAGGCTTAGACCAAGATGGGAATGTTGTTCCTTTCACCTCCAACCAAAATGGCTTGGCATTCAATACTGAAATGCGAGTGTATTCCAATCAGATCACTTCATATGTGGATGCCATGTATCGTTCGGGTCTGGTTAAGACAGATTTGTTTTTGTACCCAAATACGCCCAATACTGAAAGTGGGGTGGTGACTTTTGATGCTTTCAAACGATCGCTAAAAGAATTTGTCGTGGATAAAGATCAGATGAAATTGAAGATTTATTACTCGAGAATAAGGTAAATATTAATCCTGTTCCTGATCCCCTTGCAAATGTTTTCCCCTAGGAAATTGTAAGGGGATCAGTGTTTTTATCCTCAATTGGTAACCGATTAGGTGTTTATATTACTTAATATTAGTCGGTTCTCTGCTGCTTAGTTTCCTTCTGAGCGTAGATAGATTTAACCAAACAGGACGCTATGCTAAACTCTCCGAATATCCTTTTCTACATGTATTTACAATGTCTTTTTAGAAACCTGAGAAATAATTAAGGTTTAAGAATATTGTAAATGAGCTGCTTGCCTTCAGCTTTTCACCCCCTCCTTTTTAAACAGCACTGAAGTCCATTTATTTCGTACTTTTTTACCTACAAGGCTCAAGCCATAATTTTTGGCTTTTTCACTAATGTCAGTAATGTCTGATTCATAAAACCCACTTAATAGCAATTGCCCTCCGGCCAATAGGTGTTTGGCATAGGCTTCCATTTCATCTAATAGTACATTCTTGTTTATATTGGCAAGAATCAGGTGATAGGCTTCTTCGGTCCTTACAGAACTGATGTTCCCGGTTTGCATTTCAAGTGAGTCAAAACTATTGATTTCAAAGTTTTCTTTTCCATTTTCCACGCTCCATTCATCAATATCAAATGCTGTAACCCGTTTTGCACCTAGCTTCATTGCCATGATCGCCAAAATGCCTGTGCCTGAACCGGCATCCATTACCACTTTACCTGTATGTTTGATTTCATTTTGCCATTCCAACATCAGGTAGGTGGTGGAATGATGGCCTGTTCCAAAAGACATTTTTGGGTTGATTACAATCTCATTTTTGAATTCCCTTGATTTGGATGGGTGAAAAGTAGCTCGCACGTATACCTTGTCTGCTACAGCTATTGGATCATAGTTCTTTTCCCAAGCTTCATTCCAGTTAATTTTGGCAAGAATACCTGCTTCAATTTTAATTGCTGCTTCCTCCTGATACCTAGAAATGACCTCCTGCCACAATTGCTCGTCCTGGTCTTCTTGTGGTATATAGGCGTCAAATCCTTTATTTGTTTCCAGAAAGGAATCAAAACCTATATTTGCCAATTCTGCCATTAAAATTTCCCGATACTCTTCCTTACAGCTGATTTTAAATTCCAGGTATTCCATTGCTTGGATTTTTTTAATTTGAAAAATATAAAAATGCCCTGACAAACCAATGTCTGGGCAATTTCTCTTTACTTAAATTATGCACTAGAACTACAATAACAAACGGAAGGTGTTTAAAGTCAGGTTAATAGGTACTATTTGGAGGTTTCACCATAGCAATGCTATGCTAAAATCTCCAAACAGTCTGATTTTTTACGATTGTAAACCTACCTGAGAAAACTCAGTATAGGCATCATCAACCCTATTGCATAATCGGAGTTAAATAAAGATTGGTACTTAGAAGGATTTTGCAATGTCAACAAAATCTCGGGATTTTAATGAAGCACCGCCTATTAATCCTCCATCCACATCTGCTTTAGAAAAAATTTCTTTTGCATTACTGGGTTTACAGCTTCCACCATATAAAATAGAAATTTCTTCAGCCACAGCTTCTCCATATTTGGAAGAAAGATGCTTGCGGATAGCAGCATGCATGTCTTGCGCCTGCTCAGATGAAGCGGTTTTACCTGTTCCAATTGCCCAAATTGGTTCGTAGGCAATGACTAATTTTTTTATTTCATCTTCACTAAACCCAAATAAACTTTCGGTAAGCTGTGCTTTTACATAGTCTTCATGTGTACCTGCTTCTCTGATTTCCAAAGGCTCTCCACAGCAGAAAATTGGTGTTAAGTTATTTGAAAGTGCTTGCTTTGTTTTTTCTGTCAACAATTCATTGCTTTCGTTAAACATTGATCTTCTTTCGCTGTGGCCAATGATAACATATTCAGCACCAAATGAACCCAATATGGCTGCGGATGTTTCTCCAGTATAGGCACCGGCCTCTTTGTCTGAGCAATTTTGAGCACCAAGAGCAATGCTGTCCACTCCTGCGATAAGTTTTTTAACGCCATATAAATGTACAAATGGAGGGTTCAATATTACTTTGACGTCCTTAATTGGCTCATCTTTTATCATGTTTACTATTTCAGAAGTAAGTTTTTGGCCTTCTTCAAGTAAGCAGTTCATTTTCCAGTTTCCTGCAACAATTTTTTTTCGCATGATATTTCTATTTAGATTTATATATTTGGTCAGGATTATCCCGTTAATATACCAAAAGCTAAAATTACGTAAAATGTCAGTTCCAGAAAAAGGAAATTCGGTTTCAGGTTCAAAAAAGAACAATAGCTATTCAAAAGCTTTAAAAAAAATAGCTGCTTATTGCGCCTACCAGGAGCGAGCTATTTCTGAAGTTGTGACCAAACTGGATGAAATCGATTTAGAGGAAGATGAAAAAGAAAAAATTCTACAAAATTTGATCGAGCAGGATTTCATCAATGAGCAGCGCTTTGTGAGAAGTTTCGTTAAAGGGAGGTTTAATTTGAAACGTTGGGGAAGGGTGAGGATTCGACAAGAACTCAAAATGAGAGGGATCTCGGACCAATTGGTTCAGGAAGGACTTGAATTATTGCAGCCTGAAGAATACCATGATACCTTGCTTCACCTAGCAGAAAGGAAGTGGAAGCTCACCCATGAGAGCGATTTGTATAAAAAGAAATCTAAAGTTGGACGATTTTTGATATTTAGAGGCTTTGAATCGGATCTTGTATGGGAAATATTGGAACAGTTTAAAACTAAAGATGAGCTTTAGTTTTAAACCTGTCCCCTGATTCTTGTGGCATTACCTCCAAAACATTGGCTACAACTAATTTTACTAGTGTTTTGGAGGCAATATAAACAGGAATCCTAGCCATGTTCATAAATTCTTTTAAGGTGATGTAGGGTTGATTGGCCAAGGCCTTCATCAAAAGCTCTTCTTTTTTTCCATACTTGAAAATAACATTGTTCGAATTGTTTTTCCTTTTCATAATTTCCCACATTTCCCTGCTGGCTTGAATGCTTCTGTCAGCTACTCTGACATAGGCTTTTTTCTTTTTTCCTTCGCGCAAATAATGGGGGGCTGAAGCACTTTTTTCTATTTTGTAAATAGCTACACCTTTTTTTTGGTTGAGCGCCTTCACGGTGCAGGTAAGCTGTATAGGAGGATGAATCAATTCTTTGATGGCCTTGTCCATTGCATATACTTCTTCCTCAATGTGCCGTTGACCACTTACGGTTCCATCATCGTCAACACCAAGCAATAGATGACCTCCGTCCGTATTCGCCATCGCTATGATTTCTTTAACGATCTTTTCCGGATGAGCTGCTTTCTTTTTGAATTCTACATGCAGGCCTTCTCCTTTTTGAGCTAGTTTTGTGATGTCCTGTATGGTGGTCATTTTTTGTTTATTTGATTAATACTGCAAGTCCAACCCTAATGCCAATTGCTTTTCGTTGAACATAATAATCTGTCATTCCTTCCAGTCGCATCCTATAGCTTAAATTATAGGTATACCCCGCTCCAAGGCCAAAATCTGCTCCATTTCCTAGCAGTGCTCGAGCACGGAGAAATACAGGCTCTAAAGGGTAATACCTTAAGCCGGCAGTTACCTGATTGGGATGGTTGATATTGTATTCATAACCTCCGGAAAAAGACAATTGGTGCAAGTAGAAATAATTGACCTCAGCACCAAACTGTGCCCTTTCTAATACCTTATTCAAATCAGTCCTTATTAAATCAACTCCCATGCTAACCAAAAAACTACCACCTGCTTGCTGCGCTTTTAGTCCCCCAGTATTGATTACTAACACTCCTGCAATTAGGACAATGCATTTAATTATTTTCATTTATTTACCAAGGTTAATAGTTTCCAGTCTTTTCTTCAGTCCCATCCATTCATCCCGTAACCTGGCAGCTTCCATAAAGTTCAATTCCTTTGCAGCAGCTTCCATTCTTTTTTGAGTTTGGGTGATTAGTTTTTCGAGCTTTTCCCTACTCAAATATTGAATCACCGGATCTGCGGCGACATCCATCTCTTCCGGATTATTTTCCACATATACTTTGGCGTTTCGTTTACTGTCAGCAACTTTGGTTTGTCCCATAATCCTGTCATGTGACTTAATGACGGTTTTTGGAGTAATGCCATTGGCTTCATTATAAGCATGTTGCTTTGCTCTCCTTCTGTTGGTTTCATCAATGGATAATCGCATGCTTTCCGTGGTTTTATCCGCGTACATGATAACTTTCCCGTCGGCATTCCTTGCCGCTCGGCCAATGGTTTGAACCAGACTCCTTTCATTTCTTAAAAAGCCTTCTTTGTCAGCATCTAAAATTGCGACCAAGGCCACTTCAGGTAAATC
>NZ_CAXBOC010000007.1:0-27910 GCF_963976465.1 uncultured Cyclobacterium sp.
CCATCACTTAAAGCAAGATAAGCACCATTGTCCGTGAATCTATTGATCGGTAGGGTGCTGATTATTCCTAATTCTCTCATATTTGTATTTCCGTATCTTTTGTAATTGACTACAAATTGCGACAAAGGTAATGATTTTTAATAGGGAATTACCGAGGATTAAATAAGTATCCTAAAATGTGCCACACATCATCTATATCTTCCTGAACCGGGTTATATAATCATCTTTTTGTTATAATTTACGGTTTCAACCTATCGATATTAAATTAATCACTTAAAATTAGGAGTCCTTGGACTTACCACCTATCCTTTATATTAGATAAATAAGCGTGGTATTTTTATACCTTTTATTCTTCTGCTGATTCCTTTAAATAGAGTTTGAATAAGGTTAATTCAACGTTGAATGGAAATCCGGATAGGGAGTTTCATCCGGTATTTCACTTTTGATCAGTAATTTCCGGAAATCAGTTCATAAAAGACAACCTCAGATCTTTAGGCTTATCTAATAAAATATAGCTTGTTTTATATGAAATGGCCTTCGTCTAAGCAAATTCATAGATTTAAAAGCGGTCAAAATGAAAATTTAATGGTAAAATTTTAAATCGCGATTAATTTTTTACCTTCAAAATTATTATTACCCCTATTTTAGGTTTTCTTTGTGTAACAAAAATTCTTTTCAAGCCAAACAATCAATATGGAGTCTTTAATACACGCCCTAAACAACATCATATGGAGTAATGCATTAATTGTTCTTTGCTTGGGTGTCGGCATATACTTTTCAATTGTTACAAAATTTCTTCAGATCCGGTATTTCAGGGAAATGATCAAATTATTGTTTGGTGGAGAATCCTCTGACAAAGGAGTAACTTCATTTCAGGCCTTCGCAATCGCCATTTCGGGAAGGGTTGGAACAGGAAATATTGCGGGAGTGGCAACAGCCATAGCCATGGGAGGACCCGGAGCTATTTTCTGGATGTGGATCATTGCCTTTTTGGGAAGTGCTTCTGCATTTATAGAAGCCACCCTTGGTCAAATGTATAAGGAGGTTAAAGATGGTCAATATCGTGGCGGTCCCGCTTTCTATATTGAAAAAGGTTTGGGGATTAGGTGGTATGCAGTTTTGTTTGCCTTTGCCACCATTCTTAGTACGGCTTTCTTTTTACCGGGTGTGCAAAGCAACAGCATTGCCATCAGTGTAGAAAATGCTTTTAATGTCCCCGTTTGGATCACAGGTTTGGTGATTTGTGGTTTTCTGGCCCTAATTATTTTTGGAGGTGTAAAACGAATTGGAAAGGTGGCCCAAATAGTGGTTCCTTTTATGGCTGCAGCCTATATCATTATGGCCATTATTATTATGGCCATGAACTTCACGGAGATCCCCGGAGTAATTAAATTGATCATTACTTCTGCTTTCAATGCTGAAGCTACTTTTGGTGGTATTTTTGGAATGGCCATCTCTTGGGGGATCAAACGAGGGATATATAGCAATGAGGCAGGTCAAGGAACAGCACCTCATGCTGCCGCTGCTGCTGAAGTAAGTCATCCTGTGAAACAAGGTTTAGTGCAGGCATTTTCTGTGTATGTGGATACCTTATTCATTTGTACGGCCACTGCCTTTATGATCCTCTTCACGGGGCAATACAATGTAATTAATCCGGAAGGCGGCTTCTTGGTTGAAAACCTTCCTGGTGTTACCTATGGTCCTGAATTTACCCAATTCGCAATCAGCGAACATTTTCCTAATCTTGGTGCAGGTTTTATTGCCATATCCCTGGCATTCTTCGCCTTCACCACCATCATGGCCTATTACTATATCGCAGAAACAAACCTAAGTTTTCTTCAAAAGGATCAGCACCGTGATTGGCCTTTATTTGCACTTAGGGCTTTGATTATAATTGCAACCTTTTATGGAACCGTAAGGACTGCTGAACTGGCCTGGACATTGGGTGACATTGGTGTAGGCATAATGGCTTGGCTCAATATGATCGCAATTATTTTGCTTCGCAAACCTGCAATGGCCGCTCTTAAAGACTATGTGGATCAAAGGAAGAAAGGACTGGATCCAACTTTTGATTCTAATAGCTTAAATGTAAAAAATATCGAAGAGTGGGATAAAATCAATTGATATATCCTAAGAAATTTTCTCCCTGACTTTCCGCTTTAATGTTTAAGGTAAGAGTGGGGAATATTGGGTTTACCCTTAAAAAAAATGTAATTATCTGAAACTTAAAAACGTTCAGTAGCAAGTCCAAAGGCAGACCAGTCAATTGGCTGATTAAACCCGAAACATACAAAAGCCCTTTAATTCCGTGCTGAAATCGATATAAAATCAACCACTACGTATTTTTTTCAATTTTACCATTCCGATGCTAATCTAAAATTTCCAAACAACTTGAGTTTTTTTGCGATTGCTCCATTCCCTGAAAAAGCTCAGGTCATGCATCAAGAAGCTTATAGCCTCATAAGGGTTAAAATACTTGTTCTTTTTTTAATGCTTTGGTAGGAGCTCAGCTTAATCCTGATACTTCTTTAAAAACTTTAGGATAGGGATATAAGTTTAATTATTTAGGAAATCATTTTTTGGTCAGATTATTGAACTGGAAAGCAATAATTTCTTACCTTATTACTATTAAATTCTAAACCCAAACGTAGCATGGAAAAGATTTTTTCTCAACCAACCAATGGAAGTCTTGTTCTCCTTCCCACCTTGTATAAGGTATGGTCGGATGCCAATATTACCAACAGCGAACATGAGGCTTTTCAGTCTTTCTTTAAAAAAGCAGATTGGTTGAGCAAAGAAGACAAGGATTATTTAACCAATAAATTAGACCCTGAATTTCCTCCGGCAAGAGAAGAGTTGGAGCTGTGGTGGAAAACCATTAAATCAGCGGTTGCTGAAGACAAAGTTTACCCACACCTTTCCAGCATTGGAGTAGAAATATTAAAAAAGCATGCACCTAATGTTGCGCAAAACATCCCATTAGAAAAGGTTGAAAATGAACTGGCCAAGCTGGAAAACCAGTTGGGAATCATAGGCAAGTCCGCTGCTTTGACATTTAAGTCTAAGCATTCCAATCTCTCTACCTCCTATGAAACACAAGCAGCCTTTGCTACTGAAAAATTAACCTGCCTCTTAGATGGCAAAAGAAAACCCTTGATAGATGAAATCAAATCTTTTATATCTAAGAAGGAATTTGATTACGTAGATCCAGGAAATTTAAGAGAATACAGAGAGCAAGTACTTCTTTGGTGCAAAATGTTGGCTGACAAAGGTTATGGATCCATCGGCTATCCAGAAGAATTTGGAGGAGCCAATGACATGGAAGGATATTTTACAGTCATGGAAACCCTAAGCTATCGTGACCTGAGTACGGTAATAAAATTTGGTGTTCAATTTGGCTTGTGGGGAATGAGCGTTTATTCCTTGGGAACGAAAAAACACCACGAAAAATATTTAAAAGATATCGGAAGTTTAAAACTACCCGGTTGTTTTGCCATGACAGAAACCAATCATGGTTCAAATGTTCGTGGCATAGAAACTACGGCCACTTACAATCACCAAGAAAAAAAATTCACTATCCATACACCACATATAAATGCAAGAAAAGAATACATCGGCAATGCAGCCCTTCATGGGAGGATGGCCACTGTTTTTGCCAAGCTAATCATCGATGGAAAAGACTATGGGGTAAGTACATTCATCGTTCCATTACGGGATAAGGAAGGCAATACCTTACCGGGAATATCCATTACGGATTGTGGTAGAAAAATGGGCTTAAATGGAGTAGACAACGGCTTGATAAGTTTTGACTCCATTGTTATTCCCAAAGAAAACATGCTGGACAGGTTCTCCTCTGTTGATGATAATGGAGATTTTCAAAGCCCCATTGCCAGTGACAACAAAAGGTTTTTCACCATGCTGGGAACTTTGGTTGGTGGAAGGATAGGTATTCCTCGCTCAGCAATTGCTGCATCAAAATCCGGCCTTACCATAGCCATTCGGTATGCTGATAAGCGTAGGCAATTTGGACCCGATGGCACTGCAGAAGTACCCATACTCAACTACCGCATGCACCAACGAAGACTGCTACCTCTTTTGGCCAAAACTTATGCCTGTCATTTTGCCATGGAGTACGTTACAGATCGTTTCCTAAATAGGAAAGAGGAAGAAATGCAAGAAATTGAGGCATTGGCTGCAGGTTTAAAAGCTTATGCTACCTGGCACAATACCGACACCCTACAGGAATGTAGAGAGGCCTGCGGTGGTAAAGGCTTCCTTTCTGAAAACAGGATTGATGCCCTAAAAAATGATTCGGATGTATACACCACCTTTGAGGGAGACAACACGGTTTTGTTACAACTTGTAGCCAAGAGTAGGCTCAGTGCTTACAAAGAACAGTTTGAAAACATGAACTTGTTTACCATCATCGATTATGTGGTAGCCAAAGCCAAAACAAGCCTAACCGAAAAGAATTATATTATCACTAGAAATAAGGACGAGTCCCATCTTTTGGATTCTGAATTTCATTTGAATGCCTTTCAATACAGAGAAAACAGCATTCTAAACGCTGCAGCCAAGAGGTTAAAACGATTAATGGGTGAAGGAATGGATCCTTTTGATGCGGTGAATGTTGCTCAACATCACCTTTACACATTAAGTTTGGCATATATTGAAAGGGTTGTTTTAGAGAAATTTATTGAGAAAATTGAGCAAACGAGTGATCCTGAACTTAAACAAGTTCTCAAGCAACTCTGCGACCTCTATGCCTTGCATCAAATTGAAAAACACAATGGATGGTATTTGGAGCAAGGCTATATGGAAGGTGGTAAATCCAAGGCCATTCGAAAAATGGTCAATCAATTGTGTTGGAATATGCGTAAGAATGCCGTCCCATTGGTCAACGCATTCAATATTCCTGACGCATGTCTTGCTGCTCCTATAGCCACCTAGGTTTTTATGGAAGAAATCCAGGTATTTGTAGTTCTAGGGCTCTCCTTGCTGTTTTTTATATGGGGAAAGATAAGGTATGACCTTGTCGCGCTTTCTGCGTTAATTTTGTTGGCCATACTTGGTCTCGTTCCTTATGATACTGCCTTTATGGGGTTTAGCCATCCGGCTGTCATTACCGTAGCAGCCATACTTGTGGTAAGTAAAGGGCTTGAAAATTCAGGAATAGTCAATGTAATTGTTGCATTTATGGAGAAGGTTGGAAATAACCTTAGCCTCCAGATTGCTACCATGTCCGGAGCAGTAGCCCTTGCTTCCGGATTTATGAACAATATAGGAGCCTTAGCTATATTTATGCCTGTTGCCATACAATTGGCAAGGAAACACAATTATTCTCCATCCGTCATTTTAATGCCCATTGCTTTTGCTTCTTTATTGGGTGGGCTTACCACCCTTATTGGCACCCCTCCCAATATCATTGTATCTTCATTTCGAGCCCAAAGTGGAGAGGCAGCATTTGGAATGTTTGACTTTACCCTTTTGGGAGCCGTGGTGGCTATTGCCGGTGTTTTTTTCATTTCTACAGTAGGTTGGCGATTAATTCCTATAAGAAGAGGCGAATTTTCCAATGAAGCTTTATTTAAAATTGAAAACTACATTACAGAAATTGTACTTAGAGAAAATTCTTCTCTAGAAAACAAGGCCATCCAACATATAACAGGAGATAAAGAAATAGATGTCAAGGTCTTAGGCGTAGTAAGAAACAAGGTTAGAATTCATGCGCCAAGCCCCTATTTTATCCTTATCCCCAATGACATTCTTATCATGGAGTCCAATACTGATGACTTGGAAGAATTTATCAACAAATACCAAGTTGATCTCGTGGGGGATGAAGATTTTTTAGAAGAGATTGAAGATAAAAATGAAATCGTCAATACTGAGGGAATCATACAAGAAAACTCATCATTGATTGGGCAGACAGCATCGAGTATACATATGCGTTCAAGGTTTGACGTTAATCTATTGGCCTTGTCGCGAGGAAATAGGACTCTGATAAAGCGAATCGATCATGAAGTTTTCCGCTCGGGAGATGTATTACTCTTGCAAATGAGAAGAGATAAAATCTCGGAAACTTTTAAAGAGATGCAATGCTACCCTTTAGCCAAGAGAAGCATTAAAATTGGTCAACCAAGACGTACTGCCTTGGCCCTGTTTCTCTTTGTCTTGGCTATTATTTCAGTAGTATTGGGTTGGCTTCCTGTTGCCATAGCTTTTACTTTGGCAGCCATGGGAATGGTTTTTAGTAAAATTCTTCCTTTAAAAAATCTTTATTCAAGTATCGACTGGCCTGTTATAATCTTGCTTGGCGCAATGATTCCCGTAGGGCATGCCTTTGAAAGCAGTGGTGCCGCCAATACCATTACCCAATTGATATTGTCAAGTGCCCAAAATTTACCTACATGGACCCTTCTTGGATTGATAATGCTAACGACCATGCTTTTGTCTGCTTTGATAAATAATGCAGCAACGGTGGTATTAATGGCCCCGATAGCCTTACAAATAGCTACTGCTTTACAGTTTTCAGCTGATCCGTTCCTAATGGCCATAGCCATAGGGGCCTCCTCCTCATTTCTCACCCCTATAGGACACCAGTCCAATACACTGGTTTTAGGTCCTGGAGGCTACCAGTTTGGTGATTATTGGAAACCAGGACTACCTCTAACCATCATTGTAATGGTAGTAAGTATCCCCATGATATTGTGGATTTGGCCGCTCTAGCAAGAGCGATTCCCAACTGCCTCAACGGCCTACTAAAATCAAATGCTAAAGACTAAAAAAAGGGACATTGTTTCTGCTTCAGTAACAATGTCCCCTATCCGGATTAAAGTCTATTCTGGAACTTCACTTCCCCACCAATCTTCATTGGGTTGCCAGTTTTTGTCCAAGAAATCAAGTCGCTGTCTTTCAAGTCGAGGCATCAATTCATTTTCCATATTATCGAGTCTTTCCTCGAATAGTGATTGATCGAAGGCTTCATCCGGCCTAGGCATCAATACTTCCTTATCATTCAAGTACTCGGTTAGTAAAGTAGATAAGGATGCCTTGATTTCAGGAGAAGCTTCTGAAAGTTCTTTTTCCTCAAATGGGTCATCAGGAATACGATACAATTCCTCATGTCCGTCTTCAAAATACCGAATCAATTTCCAATCTCCTTTTCTCACCATGGCAGAAGGCACTCCTCCTTGGTTTCCATAATGGGGATAATGCCAGAATATAGGTCGCTGGTCCAAGGCTTCACCTTCAATCAGAGGCTTCAAACTTCTCCCCTCAATTTCCTGAGAAATATTCACCTCTTCTGGAAGATAATCCAATAAAGTAGGCAGAAAATCCGCACCTACTACCGGGTAATCAACAGGTGCTTTAGGTTGTGTTCCCGGAACTTTTATCAAATAAGGTACACGTACGCCACCTTCCCAATGATGTCCTTTACCACCTTTAACAAACAAGTTGGAGGTGGCAAATGCATCTCCTGCAACTACTCCCCCATTGTCTGAGGTAAATACCACGATTGTGTTTTCCGCAAGCCCCAATTTCTCAAGTTGATCCATCACTATTCCCACAGCATCATCTACATATTCTACCAGGCCTGCATAGTTGGGATTGTCCTGAACCGTTCTAAATGGAAGTTTCTCTCCCATCTCAAATCCCTTATCAGCGATCCCCATGGCTTCAGCTTTATCTCTATATTTAGCCCATTTTTTTTTGCTGGTTTGTACCGGAGCATGTACCGCATAAAAAGACAGAAAAGCCAAAAACGGTTTGTCTTTACTTCTGTCCATAAAGTTGGCTACCTCATTTGCCAATCGGATGGTAAGGTTCTCACCATCGGGGCCATTTTTTATTTTAGGGTTGGTGTAAGGCGCAAAAAAGCCTCCTGAAGGGGACCCCTTCTCCCAACCGCCAATATTTTCATCAAATCCATGATCCTCCGGATAGCTCCCTTCATCTCCCAAATGCCATTTTCCTGCAAAAAAAGTATTGTAGCCATTGGCTTTGAAGGCTTCTGCCAAGGTGGTACTTTCTTTTGGCAGCTGATACACATAATCTGCAGGAAGCATGGGGTCATGCCTCTTATGTGTCCTCCAATTCTCTCCTGTTTTCGCTCCAATCCAATCGGTAATGCCATGACTGGCGGTAAACTGACCGGTCATAATCGTGGCTCGGGCAGGGCTACATACCCTACTTCCTGAATAACCATTGGTAAATTGCCAACTGTCTTTGGCCAAGTTGTCAATATTGGGTGTCTCATAAAATGTGGACCCTGAATATCCCAGGTCCGCATAACCCATGTCATCCACCAGAATAAATAAGACATTGGGAGCCTTCTCTGAGATTTCCACTTTTTCTGAAGTACAGGAAAAGGTCCCCAGGCATAGCAAACATAGGCTTGCTAAACTCAATTTGGATAATTTGATCATTGTTTAAAGTCTTAATGTCTTAAAAATTTACTTATTAAGTTCAGATGCATACAATTTAAAAACCGGATTGGGTGTATGGTTTTCCTCCATCAATGCTTTGAATGATTTCACCAAGTCAGGATGCTGGTCTGCGATATTGTCTTCTTCCCCCGGATCTTCTTCCAAGTTGTACAATTCAATTGGAGGGTTATTGTCTTTTCTAAGATTAAGTCTAATGGCTTTCCATTTGCCTTTCCTAATGGCTTGTTTTCCTCCTTGTTCAATAAACTCCCAATACAAATACTCATGTTCTTCCTGTTTTTCTGCTTTGCCAAGAAGCGTAGGTTCAAAGGAAATCCCATCTGTATTTTCGGGCAATTCGCTTCCTGTCAAAGCTGCAACTGTAGGGTAAATATCCCAGAAAGCAGAAATATGATCTGTTTTGCCCGGTTTAATTTTTCCTGGCCAATTGGCAATCATTGGAACCCTGATTCCCCCTTCGTACAAATCCCTTTTGTAACCTTTCCAAGGACCATTGCTATTGAAGAAGTCGGGGTCTGCTCCTCCCTCTTTATGGGGTCCATTGTCTGAAGTGAAAATTATTAATGTATTGTCTCTGATCCCCAATTCTTCAAGCTTGCCTACAATTTCTCCTACTTGTTTATCCAGTAATTCCACCATGGCCACAAAGGCAGCCCGGGGCTCCTCCTGAGACATATAACCTCCAGTTTTATAGTTAGGTCCTTCATCCACTCCTTTATAGCGCGTTTCATCAAACCTACCCCGATAATTTTTCATTTTCTCTTCCGGAACGATTAATTCAGCATGTGGGATTATGGTAGGTACATACAGGAAGAAAGGGTTTTGACTATTTTCTGATATGAAATCCAAGGTCTTTTTATGGATAAGTTCAGGGCCATATTCCTCCAAATTTGTTCCGGCATTTCCTTCCAATACCAAGGAATCTTGATTGTCCCATAGGTGAAAAGGGTAATAATTATGGCCCATTCTTTGGCAATTGTATCCGAAAAAAACATCTACTCCTTGTTTATTGGGATCCCCTTCAGAACCAGGATACCCTAATCCCCATTTACCAAAAGCTCCAGTAGTATAGCCTTCTGCCTTTAAAGACTCAAATATGGTAAAAACAGAGTCGGGCAGCGGGTATTGACCTTCAGGCTGTATTTCATAATTTCCCCGTACCGGAGCATTTCCTGTATGTAACCCAGAAACCAAGGTACTTCTGGAAGGTGCACACACCGTAGAACCGGAATAATGTTGATTAAAAAACAAGCCTTCCTTAGCTAGTTTATCAATATTTGGAGTTGCAATATGTGCTTGTCCATTAAAGCTTAAATCACCATAACCTAAGTCATCTGCTAAAATATAAATGATATTTGGTTTAGATATGGTAGATTCAGGCCTTGTGTTCCTTTCCTGTTTTGAGTTACACCCAAATAAGGAAAGAGTAAGCAAGCCAAGACTTAAAAAGATAGAAGGTTTGTTCATATAAATTAAAGGTATTCAAAGGTTTATTATATCATTTAATTGTACATTCAAAACTAAAGTTTTATACTGCCATTTGAAATCAAGCTTTCCTCATACATTTTCAATTTAATTCCAAGCTTTAAAGTTGAATACCAGTATTCGGATCAGTCCATTCTTGGCAATATTTCGACTTCCGATATTATCGGCAAATTACATATTCTTTCCTTTAATTAAAATGATGATTTAACCCTTTACTATTTTATGTGCCTTAACAAAATCCGGATCCAGTGTAACTCCCAAGCCTGCTCCGGTTGGCACGCTTACTATTCCATCGACACTCGAAAGGTCAGAAGTAGGACAATCCAAAGGTATATCTCGGTTTAGACCTTTAAACTCATGATATGGTCCTGCATTAGGAATAGCGGAAACAAAATGTAACATGTATAAATAGCCTAACCCGGAACCGGAGATATGTGGTGTGCATTCTTTTCCTGTGATTGCCGCCATTCTTGAAACCTTCATGGACCTAATCATTCCACCAAAATAAAATATATCGGGTTGAACAATATCCAATGCATCATTTTCAATCAACCATTTAAAATTATGAATGCTAGGCTCTTGTTCACCCCCGGCAATAGGTATCTTCAATGCCTTATTAACTTCTAATGTCTCTTCATACCAATCAAACGGAACTGGTTCCTCATAAAAGTCTAACTTATATTCTTGTAATATTTTACCAATCCTAACTGCCTCTTCTACTGAATATGAACCATTTGAGTCGGCATAAATGGTCATATTTGCACCAAATCTTTCTCTTACTAAAGGGATCAATTTCTCTGATCTTCCCGAAGGAAAATCCCGGTCATTGCTCATTCTTCCACCTATTTTAAACTTCAATGCTTTGGCGCCGGTTTCCTGAACTTGGGCTTCAATTAAGTCTATAGATTCTTCGGCAGATTTTCCTCTATAATTATTCGCCTGATAAACAGCTATTTTAGGATTATGGATTTCACCAATAAGCTCCCCAATACTCTTATCAGTTAAATACCCTAACATATCTAAAATAGCAAATTCAAGAGTAGCTAATGGCACCCATAAGGCCAGACTTTGCAATTTGTAATTGCTTTTGTATACATAAACTTCTTCAAGTAGTGTTTCAAGATTTCTGGCATCCTTCCCAATAAAAAAGGGTTGAATCCGATGCAAAAATATAGGGTATAGGTAAATCATTTGCATATTATTGCTTACAGCTATCCCTTCTGCACCATCTTTAGACCTTACCCGGCAAATAAAATTATCCTCCTTCCTTAACAACTCAATTGAGGTGATCCATACGGGCTTTTTTAATTCAAAAATATTTAAAACAGGTGTTATTAAGGCCTGTTTGATCGCTTGGTTTTTAAAAAATTCTGGCGTTTCTCTTAAATCGGTTTTAACCCTAGCTCCCATTATTCCGGCAGCAGCTCCCAAACCTGCCTTATGGATAAATTTTCTTCTTCCTGAATCCATTTTAAAATTTAACTATTTTAGACGAATGGAATACAAACCTGTCCTGGCTGTTACGAAAAGTGTTTTCATATCCTGTCCGCCAAAAGCCAGGTTGGCAGGGGTTTCGGGAAATTTAATCGTACCTAGTAATTCTCCTTTTTCTGTAAAGACCAAAACACCTCCGGGTCCGGTTGCGAATATATTTCCTTCCGGATCAACTTTGATACCGTCAGGATTACCTTCCCCTGATAATTCAGATGCGTCAAAAAACACCTTACCCTTTCCTATTTTTCCAGACCTGCTAATGGGATATTTTATAAATTGCTTGGGTTGACCGGAATTGGCTACATATAAATTTCGCTCATCGGGAGACAAAGCAATACCATTGGGTCTGTAAAGGTCATCAGCTATCAATTCAATTTCTCCATTAGCGTATTTATAGACACCATTGAAGGATAAGGTATCAGTGGCATTTTTTGGTCTACCATATGGAGGATCTGTAAAATATATGACTCCCTGGCTATCCACAATCACATCATTGGGGCTGTTCAATCGGGTGCCCATATAATTATCTACAATAGTGGAATAATTGCCTTCAGAGTTTAACATGCTTATTTTCCTACCACTATGTTCTGCAATTATCAAGTTCCCTTCATTATCATAGGTTAACCCATTGGAATTTTGACTGGGTTTTCTAAAGGAGATAATTTCACCGGTAGGCTCAAGCTTAAAGATTGTATTGGCAGGTATATCACTGAACAGCAAAAATTGTCCCTCCTTGTTCCAAACCGGTCCTTCTGTAAATTGGAAGCCATCGTGAAGTTTAATAACTTGGCTGTTTTCATCTATTAGATCCAACAGTGCCGGATTTGCGATATCTAGATGCTGCCCATATATTGAAGAGAAGCAAAAGAAGGTTACGAAAATTATTAAGATCCTTTTCATGATGTTTTGGGTTTAAATATGTAGATAGGGTTTTGCTTCTGAAATATAAAACTAAACAGTTATATTTCATACAATTCTACAGAATATCAACACTTTAAAGAAAAGAATAGATCAATTAGTAGCTGGTTTCATCTATTTTTACTTTACCCCTAAAAGTTATGTATACAAAGGCAGTGTATCCCAGGACCAAAGGGGTACCAATGGCAGCAAATGTGAGCATTATTCCTAAAGATTTATCTGAAGAAGCGGCATTGTAAACAGTTATGGTATAATTCGGATCAAGGGTAGAATACAACAAGTTGGGATACAATTCTATGGCCACCAAAACAAGAAGCAGGCTTATTGTTAGGGATGAAAAAAGAAAGGCTTGCCCATACTTTTTCTTATTCGCCAATCTCGGCACATTGGCTATACAAAGCAAGGCGGCCAATGGAACGATAAAGAGTTCAGGGTTTCCCCTGAATGTATCGGATAAATGAGGTATATAAATGAGGGTATACAAAGAGGTGATACCAAAACTAACCATAAAGAAAATCATTCCTTTCTTTAACAAAAGGGTAAGTTTTGCAAACATTCTTCCTTCGGTTTTCAATAAAAGGTAAATGGCACCGTGTGACATCATAAGGGCAAGTGTAGAAATGCCCACCATTATTGCATAAGGGTTTAAAAAGCTTAAAAAACCTTCGCCTTCATACTCAAACCCTTCTCCGAGTGGCATTCCTAAAAGCACATTGCCAAGAACAATACCAAGTAAAAAAGGCAACATAATACTGGATACAGAATAGGAAATATCCCACATTTTTCTCCACCATAACATGGGTTCTTTACTCCTAAACTCTATAGAAACCGCCCGCATGATGATTACCAATAAAAATAACATAAAGGGAATATACATGCCTGAAAATAAGGTGGCATACATTACAGGAAAACCTGCAAACAGCGCTCCACCTCCAATGACCAACCAAACCTCGTTTCCATCCCATACCGGACCAATGGCATTGAGGGCCAACCTTCTGCTTTTTTCTTTCTTAAAAAATAAGTGCCAGTCACCGGCACCAAAATCAAAACCATCCAAGATGGCATATCCAGAAAACAAGCCTCCTACTACTAAAAACCAAAGGGTGGGATAATCGATTCCAAATAAGGTCTCCATATTTTTTTATTTATCTGATGAAAAAGAAGCTGCTACGTCATGCTGAAAAGGACGGTCGAGCTCTTCCTCTTCATCATAAGGTCCGTGCTTAATTTTTTTATTGAGCAAGTAAAGAAACAAGAGCAAGAGTATGGTATAAACGATAAAAAATAGGATTAGCGAGAACAATACCTGATTGGCTGTTACTGTTTTGCTTACCGCATCACTGGTTCTTAGTAAACCATACTCTACCCAAGGCTGTCTTCCCATTTCAGCGGCAAACCAACCCACTTGATTGGCTATTTGAGGTAAAATGACTGAAAAAGAAAACACCCAGAGCAACCACTTGCTTTCAAAAAGCTTTCCCCTGTACCATTGGAAACAAGCAACAAGGCTGAGTACAATCAAAAACATTCCGATGCTGATCATAATATGGTAAAACTGAAATACTGCATTTACCTGTGAGGGTCGGTCCTTCTCAGGAAAGGCATTTAAACCTGTAACGGGTGCACCAAAATCATAATGCAACAAATAAGATAAACCTCCGGGAATATTTAAGCCTGTTACGGTTTGTGATGATTTATCTACCCAACCGAACAAATACATGGGTGCAGCAGCATTTTCTTCAAAATGTCCTTCAAATGCAGCCAATTTAGCCGGTTGATTTACAGCTACTCCATTGGCAGAACTATGGCCTGAGATCAATTGAGCCAAAGAAAAAACGGTGGCCACTACCAATGCGATTTTAAAAGCTTTTTTTGAAATTGCTATATATCTTCCTTTTCTTAGGTAATAGGCATGAACACTCAAAACCAAAAAAGCTCCGGCCAAAAAGGCACCTTGCCAAGTATGCACCAATCGATCCATGCTGGAAGGATTAAATACCATTTCCCAAAAATCTATAATCTCTGCCCTGGCTTCCATACCTTCGCCCACAATATGAAAACCCGCAGGTGTTTGTTGCCAGCTATTTGCAATGACTATCCATACTGCTGAAAACATGGAGCCTAAAAAAACCCCTAAAGTAGCCACCCAATGAACCCAAGGTTTAACTCGATTCCAACCAAAAAGTAAAATACCTAAAAAGCCACTTTCCAAGGCAAAAGCAAAAATTCCCTCTGCCGCCAAGGCACTGCCAAATACATCTCCAACGTATCGAGAATAGGTAGCCCAATTGGTGCCAAATTCAAACTCCATCACGATGCCCGTTGCTACACCTATCCCAAAGGTTAAGGCAAATATTTTGGTCCAAAACTTTGCCAATATCTCATACTCTTTATTTCCTGTTCGCAAATAAATACTTTCCATTATGACCATAATCAGTCCCAGCCCAATACTTAAAGGAGGGTAGATATAATGGAAGGCAATGGTGAAAGCAAACTGTATTCTGGAGAGAATTTCTACATCCATTTTTTCTTAATTTAACTTATTTCACACCCAATATTAATCAAATCTATAAACTAGAATTTTACGTTTAAAAAATAAAAAAATGGTGAATCTCTTAAACATAAAAAAGGTCCAAATGTACCTACAATTATGGTCTGAATATCAAGGTATAAAGTTAAAAAAACAGGTGAATTGATCAAATTAATAAAGGTTTAATTAATTTAATCTTATATTATGCAACAGCTTCTAACGATCCTATCAATCATGAGTTAAAAGCCATACAGACCTCAACATTTAAAGCCATGGAAAAAATTAGCCAAACGCTCAAACCTCCCTATTATGCCGTAATTTTTACTAGCATAAAAAGTGATCACCTAGAAAATTATGATGAAGAGGCATTGCGCATGGAAAATTTGGTTAAATCTCAACCCGGTTACTTAGGCCATGAATCAGCTAGCGCTGAGATAGGGATAACAGTGAGCTACTGGAAAGACTTGGAATCCATAAAAGCCTGGAAAAAGCAAAAAGATCACCGCTTGGCTCAAGTTAAAGGAAAATCTACCTGGTACAGTCAATATAAGATTCGTATATGTAAAGTAGAAAAGGAATATGGGATGTAAACGTCCAAAGTTTACCTGTCATTTAAAAATTTAACCATGAAATGTTTATCCAAACTAACTGTAATGGACATAAAATTTAAACTACTGTTTTTTGTTGTATGGACATGCCTCATCACAGCCTGTACCTCGTCCAAAAATACAGAAGAGGCCACAATTGTATTCCAAGGGGGCACCATTTATACACAAGATCCAGCAAATCCCATTGCCCAAGCCCTTGCCCTTAAAGATTCCCTTATCTTATATGTAGGTTCAAAAGAAGAAGTTGAAGCCTATATTGGAGCACAAACCCAAATTATTGATTTTTCCGGTAAAATAATGACTCCGGGGTGGATAGAAGGACATGGCCATTTTATGGAAATGGGCTATAGTTATTTGAACCTTGACCTATCCACGGCCAATAGCTATGAAGAAATTGTTGCTCGTGTAAAAGAAGCAACCGCCACTACAAGTCCTGGCCAATGGATTATTGGCCATAGCTGGCACCAGAGCAAATGGGAAATCCAGCCTGATGAAACTATCAATGGCTTACCATTGCATAATTCACTAAGTAATAGCAGTCCAGATCATCCCGTAGCCCTCTTTCATGTAAGTGGACATGCTTTACTGGCCAATGAAAAGGCAATGGAAATTGCCCAAATTGATCCATTGAATCAAGAGTTGAAAAAAACAAATAAAATAGAAGGGGGTGAAATTATAAGAGACGATAATGGAAATCCAACAGGTGTTTTTAATGAAAATGCCATGAGCTTGATAAATAAACACCTCCCTAAAAATAGTTTAGAAAGGAATATCCAAGCATTTAGTTTGGCTCAAGAGGCTTGCCATAGCATGGGCATAACCGGGTTTCATGATGCCGGAGTAGGCAGTGAAACTTTGAAATTTTACCAAAAGCTACATGCTGAAGGCCGGCTTAAAACAAGAATGTATCTTATGCTCGCAGGCAATGACAAAGCCTTATTACAGGATTGGTATCAACAAGGCCCCATGCTTGATCCTATGCTTACTGTTCGTTCCATAAAATTAATGGCCGATGGCGCTTTAGGGACTAGAGGTGCTTGGTTATTGAAAGAATACTCAGACCAAAGCGATCATTTGGGTCATAAAACCTTACCGATGTCAGAGGTATATCAAACAGCCTTGAAAGGTATAGAACACGGGTTTCAGATTGCAACTCATGCCATTGGAGACAAGGCTAACAGAGAAGTACTTAATCAATACCAAAAAGCATTTGAAACAAAGGATGTCAAAGGTAGTCAGCACCGTTTTAGGATAGAACATGTACAACATCTACATCCTGATGACATCCCAAGATTTGCAAAACTGGGAGTGATACCTTCCATGCAGGCCATTCATTTATCTTCAGACAGACCATGGGCAATTGACCGCCTGGGAGAAAAAAGGATCCTAGATGGGGCATATGTGTGGCAATCACTTTTGTCCACAGGCACAGTATTAATCAATGGAACAGATGTTCCCGTAGAACCCTTGTCTCCTATAGAGAATTTCTATGTAAGCGTCACACGCAAAACACTTAAAGGAGAACCTGAGTCCGGATATGAGCCAGAGCAGAAAATGACAAGGGAGCAAGCACTTACATCTTATACTTTCTCTCCCGTTTTTGGTGCCTTTGAAGAAAAAATCAAAGGCAGTATCACACCCGGTAAATTAGCCGATCTGGTCATACTCAATCAAGACATTATGAATATAGGTGAAGATCAAATTTTAGATACAAAAGTACTGATGACCATTATTGGAGGTGACATTGTATATCAAATTGAGGAGTAATTAGAAAATAGAAAGTTTCTATTTACATGGTTTTCACTGTTCTAAATATTCCTCACCCGTCATAATGGGGGTTAGTCGGAGAAGTTCCTCGGAAGTAAACAATCGAGAACGAATCATAAACCGTATTCCCAATGGTATTTCTATGGAAAAACTACTTCCTCTACCCTTCACTACATCCAGGGTTAATTGGGTGTGTTTCCAATAGTCAAATTGATCTTCATTCATAAAAAAATCACACCCATATACCTTCCCCATCCATACGTCACTAGCTCCTACTATAAAATCACCTTTCTCAAAGCACATTGGTGAAGATCCATCACAACAGCCACCACTTTGATGAAACATTAAGTCGTTGTCATGAGACTTTTTCAATTGATCAATAATTGCTTTGGCTTCTTCGGTAGCCAAAACCCTTGGTGTATATTCTTTCATGGTAATTCCGCAATTAAATGAGAAAAAAAATGCCGGATTCATGAGACATCCGGCATTTTGTCAATTAAAAGAAACCCAACTTATTCTTATCATACGAAATCAACATGTTTTTGGTTTGCCTATAATGGTCTAGCATCATCAGGTGGTTTTCTCTACCAAAACCGGACTTTTTATACCCTCCAAAAGGAGCATGCGCCGGGTATGCATGGTAACAATTGACCCAAACCCTGCCTGCTTTAATTGCCCTAGGTACCTGATACAATTCATGGGCATCTCTAGACCATAAACCTGCTCCCAAACCATACATGGTATCATTGGCTATTTCAATGGCTTCTTCAGTAGTTTTAAATGTAGTTACTGAAGTTACAGGCCCAAAAATCTCTTCTTGGAAAACCCTCATCTTATTGTGGCCTTTAAAAATAGTAGGCTGTACATAGTATCCTTCTTCCAATCCGCTGTTTAGTCCTGCTTTATCTCCACCACACAATACCTGCGCCCCTTCTTTTTTACCAATATCCAAATAGGACATGATTTTCTCTAACTGATCATTTGAAGATTGCGCACCCATCATGGTGTCCTCGGCCAATGGGTGCCCCATTTTTATGGCTTTGGTTCTTTCGATAACTTTCTCCATAAAAACATCATATATATCTTCATGAACCAAAATTCTGGAAGGGCAAGTACAAACTTCACCTTGGTTCAAGGCAAACAATACGGCTCCTTCTACAGCCTTATCAAAATATTCATCATCGGCATCCGCCACAGATTTCATGAAAATATTTGGAGATTTACCACCCAACTCCATAGTCACAGGCACCAAATTTTCAGAGGCATACTGCATAATCAATCGGCCCGTGGTTGTTTCTCCTGTGAAGGAAACCTTGGCCACCCTTTTTGAACTGGCTAAAGGTTTTCCCGCCTCCGGACCAAAACCGGTAATCACATTTAGCACTCCCGGAGGTAAAATATCTCCGATCAACTCCATCAATACCATGATACTAGTGGGCGTTTGTTCCGCCGGTTTTACTATGGTACAGCAGCCTGCAGCCAGGGCCGGAGCAATTTTCCATGTAGCCATTAATAAAGGGAAGTTCCAAGGGATGATTTGGGCTACCACACCTAACGGCTCATGTAATGCTATACTGACAGTATTCTCATCATGCTCAGAAATGGTGCTCTCATCAGCTCTTATCACCCCGGCAAAATACCTGAAATGATCAATTACCAAAGGCAAGTCTGCTGCTCTGGTCTCTCTCAATGCCTTGCCATTGTCTACCGTCTCAATTCGAGCCAGCATTTCAAGATTGTCTTCAATTACATCCGCAATCTTATTTAACAATTTGCTTCTCTCTGCCGGAGAAGTTTTAGACCATGTATTGAAGGCTTCATGGGCAGCATCCAGAGCCAATTCAACATCCTTCTTGTTTCCTCTCGCTGCTTTGGTAAATGGCTTTCCATCTATGGGAGAAATATTGTCAAAATATTCACCCGAGGTAGGTGCCACCCACTTGCCTCCAATAAAATGATCGTATTTTTCTTTCACCTCCGGTCTTTCCACCGGCGTACTTTGGGATAATGTTTGTGTTGACATTTTTTTATTATTTTGAGTTTTATCAAATTTATAAGTAAATTAAAATTTAAAATCCACCTGAAACACCATCTTATCCACTTGAAAATTCATTCTGAGATATTCAACCAATAAGATGCTTTCAACGTGAAATACTAAAAGGCATATATATGCTAATTTGGTAACTTGAATGTTGATACTATTATGCCACAAAAACCCTTAATAGCCGGAGTCCCTTGGAGAAATGAATTGGACCTTAAAACATTGGTTGAAAACAGGACCACCTATTCATTGAATAATTGTGAACTTAATATTTTGGAGACTTGGTTTTGACCACTATGATTAAGGGTAAAAAAGTAATGCACCTTTTTGACAAACCCGGTTTTGAGTATTTGCCCGGAGAATCTGTTATAGTCCCACCCAATGAATTAATGAAAATAGATTTTCCCGAGGCAAAATTAGACAATCCTACCCAATGCATTGCCCTTTCAATCTCCCAGGACATGATTGAGAATACTTTTAACTTATTGAATGAAAAACTACCGGACAAGGAGTGGCAAAAGCAATGGGGACTGGATTTGAATTATTTTCATTTGATAAATAATCAAGACTTATCTGAAATCATCAACCGATTTATTCGAATCGGTGTCAAGGAAAGGTCAAAAGAGAAAGATCTAATCGCTTCGCTAGCTTTAAAAGAATTGCTTATCCGACTTTCTCAAACACAAGCGAGAGATATACTTGAAAAGACCTACAAGTCTTTGGCAAACTCAAACAGAATCGCCCATGTTGTCAATTTTATCAAACAAAACTTACAAGAGAAATTTACCTTGGAGTCATTAAGCAATAAAGCTTGTATGAGCAAAACTCATTTTTCAAGAACTTTCAAAAATGAATTCGGTATCAGCCCAATGGAATATGTTTTGGAGCAGCGGTTGAATAAATCCGCGCAATTGCTCCAAAATGTCAACCATCAGGTTCAAGATGTGTGCATGTTGGCAGGCTTTAATAATGTTACTTACTTTATTAGGGCATTTAAAAATAAATTTGGGCAAACCCCCAAGGTGTATCAGGCAAGGTATGTTTATTTAACTTAATTCCATTTATTTATATCATCTTATCAGGATATGCGTTTTGATGAGAAACTTTAGATGAATTTTTGAGTTTCCAAGCCCCAAATCTCCATTTTATAAGCAAACCTATATTTGTATAAAGTTGTCTTGTTGTTATCAGTACTAAAAAATAGCTGATTGTATATTTAGACAACCTAAAACACTTATATACTTTTTTTAGCCTTGTAATTTCCCTTCTATCAGTCTCTTCCAAACCAAATCGAGTGCAAAAAAACAGTCTGCTTGTGGTACATTCTTCTTGTAAAGTGGTATTTAACTAACAATCACAAATAATTAGACAATGAAGAAGACTTTTAAAGCCTGGCTTATTATTCTGATCACCCTGTTAAATGGCAATTTCCTCCTGGGGCAAGGGAATACCGAGCAATTCTGGAAGCCCGTAGAAGACAATCCCTATTTGCAGGAACGCAGGGAGATAATCCCAACTGATAAACCCATAGACCAGGTAGCCATATTGGATGAAGCTGTGTTTACGGTTAAAGAAGGTCAATTATTGCTTTTGCAAGGGCAGCAACTAGTACCGGTAAAAGGAGCTCCAGAAGCAGTCAATAAAATTGAAGTATTAAAAGGTGACCTATGGGTAAGCAGCAATTCAGGCCTTTATCTTTTTGATGCGAAAAAATGGAGTAAAATCAGCACTGAAAGAATTGTTGATTTCTGTGTGCACCTGAATCAAGTCCACGTGGCTACTTCTGAATCCATTTTTAAATATGAAAATGGGACCATAATAGATATTATACCAGAAGGAGGTTATCTGTCTAGTGATGTAACAATGCTTATGGAGGATGGTAGTCAGCTACTTGCAGATCCAGTAACCTTAGGCCCCATTACAGCCATTGAGAGTTATAGCCAAACCTTGCATATTTTGCAACCCGGTAAATTAGTTCAGTTGGCAGGGAAGGTAGTCAATGAACACCTGATTGATTGGGGAAATTTACCCTCAAAAAATACGCGAGACTTACTTAGTATAGGGAGCAAACTTTATATCAGTACAGACCGAGGTTTAGGCCTGTTGAGAGGGACCTCTCTTATGCCAATTAAAGGAACAGACGGCTTACCGGTTGAAAACACATCGCAAATGATCAGAGGATTTGACAGCGACATGTGGATAGGAACTCCGCGTGGTCTGATCAGAATGACCAATGATGGATTTCATTATTTTGGTTCAGAACTTTGGTTACCTGACAATAAGGTCAATAGTATATCAAGCACCAAGAATAAAGTAATAGCTGCCACTGATGTAGGACTGGGAATTATCCACTACGAACCTTTTACCCTACAGAAAAAAGCTGACCATTACGAACAATGGATGGAAGCTTACGGACATAAAAGAATGGGATTCACACATACTTTATCCAAAAGAAACGGAGAATGGATCCGAGAGATCAGTGACAATGATGGCGCCCATACGGCTACATATCTAGCAGCCATGAGTTATAAATACGCTGTGACCGGTGATGAAGCGGACAGAGAAGAGGCATTGGAAGCTTTTCAGGCCATGTTATTTCTTGAAAGGGTAACACCGATAAAAGGGCTAATTTCAAGAGCAGTATTCTCAAGAAAAGGAGACCCGGGAACGCTGAACAATAGAGGCTCTGGAGGCCTGCCAGCCAAATGGTATGCCACTGCTGACAGTTTATGGTACTGGAAAGGGGATGCATCCAGTGATGAGGTCATTGCACATTATTACTCAGTAGCTATCTTTCATGATTTGGTGGCCAAAGGAAAAGAGAAGGTTCTGGCAAAAGAGCATATGACAAGGATGACCTCTTATATAATGGATAACGGTTGGAAATTAATTGATGCTGATGGAGCAACTACCAGATGGGGCCGATGGAACCCTGAATATTTACTGAGGCCATACGGCTATGAAGACCGAGGTATCAATGGCCTGGAAGTACTGGCTTTCACTTATGCCACTTACGCACTAACCGGAGAAGAAAAATACAAAAAAGGATATGATCAATTAGTGAATTGGGGCTATCCGGAAAACACAATCAAACAAAAGAAAACCTTCCCTCCTTCACAAATCGCCCCATGGGATGATAACCTGGCACTAGAGTCTTATATGATACTTCTTCCTTATGAAAAAGATCCTGATTTGCGATCCACTTATTTAAGAAGTTTGGAAAGGACTTTTGAAATCAAACGTATGGAAAAAATTCCCTGGTTTAATTTTACCTATGCAGCCTTAACAGGAAATGATGCAGATCTCGGAGCCGCGACCCAACACCTCAGGGAATGGCCACTAGACTGTACCAACTACAGCTATAATAATTCTCATAGAGATGATTTGTTTGTAGAAGAAGGATACATTTCTTACGAAGGTGGATTAAAAGCCATATCGCCGCGCGAAGTAGCTGCCCTTAGAGAATCCAGAAGAGCGATTGTTTTGGATGGTGGCTCAAATGGTAATAGGGTCACAGAGCCTACCGGTTATTTAAGAGATTATTGGAAAGGTAGGTATTACGGTTTTATCAAAGCTCCAACAGTTACGGATAAAAAATTATTGACTGTGGAAAAATTTAGTGAAACCAACCTTGGTGCAAAACCCTATAATGGAACCAAAAGACCTGATTATTTAAAATAATTTGAATAAAATCAAAAGTTAAAATAGGTGACTTGGAAAGTTTAAGTCACCTATTTTGATTTACCAGTTATAAATTCAACCAATAGTTCAATTTCATCACAAAAGCTCTTTGTTTAGAGGCAAATGAATCCGGAAAATAATTGTCTGTATACACCATAAATAAATCCGAAACAGGGGCATATCGCCATTGTAAACGGGTATTGATATTGATGTTATCAATCTGATTATTGTATTGAATAAAAGTTGTCCAAAAGAGACTTCTTGTAAAGGTTAAGTCAAACCTCGGGCCGATTAAAATCAAATCCACATCTTTTTGAGGTTTGGGAAACCTAAGCCTACTGTAACTTAAATTCATAGATATATTTGCTGTATAGCCAACTCTCCATTGGGCAGTACCAATGAAATTTGCCAAATGACCATTGTAGTATTGACCAGCTTGGCCTGTACCTTTTAATGAAAAGGCCTTCCTTGGATCGGTTCTCATTTCTATTCCAAAATAATTGTACCTATAAGAAGTGCCCTGAGCTAGAGGTTCTCCTCCTGTTCTAGTAGGGTCAAAAGGGAAAAATAAATAGGTATATTGATTATTGACACTGAGCGTTACTTCAGCATAAGAATGCAAGCGAATCAGGTAATTCAGGGTATGCAGTTCATCGGTAACTCCCAATGAGGGTGTCCACAAGGTCTCCGACTCAAATCCCGGCCCATGCCTATTGATAAGTTTAGAATCCGGAAAAAAAGTGTAGCTTATGATTGGTGCAATTCTCTGGTAACCAACTCTAGGAGTATACCCCACCAAAGGGTTGTAGTTTTCTCCCACATTGGAATAAGACAAACCTGCCATTAAGTTTACATCGGTAAAAGTAAGCTGGGCGTGACCTGTTCCTGTATTATTTAATTTACTTTCTTCAAATGTTTTGTGATAAAAAAACTTTCCCGTCCATCGGTTGTCTTTTGAAAACAAATTGTAATCAACACCTAACAGACGATTATGTTGCCCATTGACTAAATTCAATCCACCCTGTTCCATATCCATGGTTTCTCTATTGATAAGCATTACACCCACATTGGAGCGGTTAAAAACCTTACGCTGCAAGGCAGCCACTGTAAAGTTTTTTCCTGATATACCTCTGAGGGGATCATTGGCGGTCTGCATATTCATCGCTCCTATTCTCCAGTCTTCATTCAGCTTACCACTTAATCTGGCTCCATACAGGATCTGATTTTGCACATTTTGACCAGTGTTTTCGTCCCTGTCCACGCCTATTCTTCTAGAGAAAAAAGGCCTAATTCTGTCTGTACCGAAATCAGCAAAAAGGTCAACATTCTCCAAAAAGAATTGTCGCCTTTCCGGAAAAAAGATTTCAAATCGGTCTAAATTTGTCACCTGTTCATCAACTTCAACTTGAGAAAAATCAGGATTAACGGTAAGGTCCAAATTCATCGCAGGACCTATCCCGATTTTAGCATCCCCTCCAAAAGATGGTTTCATGGGTTCCTTTATACCTTTAATGGAATTATTGGTCGAAGCAACTGCTGCATAGGGGATTATGGAATAGTTCCCTCCCGATTTGGGCAAAGGTTCAGAAAAATGAAGGTTCCTAGAAAAAGCAGTATGCGTCACATTAAAAGTTTTAGGAATAGGGGTCCATGTGGTTTTCTCGGAGTATTTGCTGTCTATCCTATAAAAATTAATGTTCCAGTCTTTCGCTCCATCTTTGTACCTTAAGGTTGACAAGGGAATACCAATTTCCACAATCCAGTGGTCCTCATGTATCGTGGCCTCTGAATACCACTTATTGTCCCAAGCCAAATTAAAGTCGGTAGATAGCAACCCACCATTACCTACCATGGCCTCTCTTTGCACACCATAGGGATTAACTCCAAAAATATAACCATTGGTTTTGTCATTAAAGGTGTCAATTACAATACTGATTCCATCATTTTGATTGCCACGATAGTCTCTTCTTAAGGATGTGCTCACATATTTTTTTCGAGGCTCAGGATTTAAAAGTATAGCCGCTATATAAATGAATTTATCATCAAAGGCTACCTTTACTTTGGTTTCAGCAATGGCTTTTTCTGTATCGGTAGGAAAAGTCTGAACAAAATCACTTTGCCAACCTACATCTTTCCAAATTGGTTCATTGAGAATCCCATCTATATGGACTGGATTCTCTGCCTTCTCCGCAAAAATCCCGGGATGTTCAGCCTCTTGACCTAAAAGAATAATAGATGTTAATAATAAAAGTAGGAAAGTGAAAATTAGTCTATACATAAATAAAGGTGTTCAAAGGCTAAGTTAAGCCTTCAAACACCAAATATTTTATTAGTTTTACACTAATGGTATTCTAAAAAGTAATTTATAATAACTTTTAATTATTTTTTATTCGTCACCCAAACATTTATGTAACCGGTGGGCAGCTCCATCACTACTTTTAAATCTTCGTATTCTGTCTTCAGATCTAAAATATCTTCCTGATCAACAAGGGAGACCTCTCCAATAAGTCGATAAATATCAGTTTCACCATATTTGAATTGATTGGTGGCTGTGACCCATATTTTTGCCTTGGCCTTGGATGAATAACTTTTCCAGGATAGTTTGAGTGATTTACCATCTAATTCACCGGACAAATGACTGGCATAAGCTTCTCCCAAAAGCCCAGCACCATCCAGCTCCATGGCTTGGTTTTTAGGGATATTAATGTCCATAAAATGAGTAATGGTAGGAAAAATCGATACAATTCCGGGGGTTTGTTGAAAAACATCATTGAATTTTTTATTGGTAACAATCCAAGTTGCCCGCTCTTCATCAGTTTGCCCTCCATGTCCACGACCTCCAACTTTTCTTCCATGATCAGTCGTAATTATGATCATCCAATCCTCATTATGCGCCTCCATTCTCTTCTGTATCGCATTCCAAATTAAACCAACCTGCCTGTCGGCTTCCTGAATACCTGCATCCATCTGTGGGCTTTCCCCAAACCTGTGCCCCATGTCATCTGTATATTGTAAATACACCCATGTCAGGTCTGGACTTTTCTCCATAATATCGTTTGCTGCATAAGCAGCAACAGCTTGATCAATTCTTTTGATATAATCACTTTTATCGTCATGAGGGTAGGAAAGCGTATCTATTTCCAAGCCATCAAAATGGTAATCCAACTGCAAATGACCGGTTGCTTCTAAATTTTCTCCCACCAGCTTTGTTCTATTGTCCAACCAGGTAGAATAAACTGCTGTGGTTTTATGCGGATAACTGTTCTTAAAGTTCCTGAATAGGGTTGGGTAATTGTAATTTGGTTGACGAATTCCATTGCCTTTGACATTGTGTTTGTTTACCCAAACTCCTGTTAGCAAACTATTATAACCTACGGCTGAAATGGTAGGTGTTTCAGAATAGCCTCCTTTTTTACCTCCCACATAAGCATGACTATAACCGCCTTGGGAAGCAATTTCATCGAGGTTTGGTGTAGGGTTACGCTCCAAAAGCTCCCTTTGAATACCATCTAAAATAATAAAAAGGGTCTTTTTCTCTTGGGCATGGGCAGCCAGTGTCAGCATGTTGCCTAACACAAAAATAATGGCCAACCTTATTGTGTTTTTCTTCATCTAATTAGGGTATTAAATTTCTTTTTTAGGTAAAACAAAAGTAAGCTGTTGAAACCAAATGGTTCCAACAGCTTAACTGGCATTTTTTTTTCAACTAATTATTCCCAACCAAAAATTTGTTCAAGGTTTGGATTGAGTGTTACCTGTTGTATTGGTACGGGTCTGTAATAGTATTTGGGCTCAATAAAATTTCTAGATGTGACTTCAGTGACCATTGTACCGCCATCTTCACCATTTTCAAGATAGACCGTCACATTGTCATCTATGGTACCTGCTTTATAATAGATAAGCTTTTCGCCTAACTCATTTGCCTCTTTATTACTATCTTCAGGGATATCTGTATCTTCATCTACCAATTTCACATCCGGAATTCCATCCCCAGTTAAGTCAAAATTTCCCAAGCCGGAAAAATACATGCCTTCAGGAATATTTTCCAGCAATTTTCCTGCGCCATAACGCATCAAGTCATCAAATCTATAACCTTCTACTGCCAATTCAACTCTTCTTTCCCTACGGATTTCTAGCAATACACCTGCCATTGGACCGGAAACATTGGGGTATTTGTTTTGCATGAAAGCATCAGGTTGGGAATTTGCCTGATTTATGTTCAATGATGGCATGCCTACCCTACTTCTTAGTAGATTGATGGAGGCATCCAAATCTGCCTGCGTTAAGGTTCCGAGTTCAGCTAAGGCTTCAGCATAGATCAAAAGCACCTCTGCATACCTGTACACAGGAAAATCCAAGCCTCCTAAGTCAAGGTTGTCGGTAGTATTACTGTAACCTTTATGCTGGTAGTAACCGGTAAAATTTCTGTTCAGTAAAGGAATATACGCACTGGTTTCCGGTTCTCTGACCCAGCCGGGATAAACCAAAGTTTGGTACAATCTAGGATCTCTGTTTTGAAATTCTTCTACGTAAGAAAAATTTTCAAAGCCCGGATTGTCAGTATAGCTAGAGCCGTCTGCCATCAGGTAAGCCTGAACCAAATCTCTAGCCGGAGATTGTTCATAAGTCCCAAAAACCCCGGTATTGACATCACTACTTTTGTCCTTATTACGGTCATAAGCATTAAACAATATCACTTCACTATTACTTGTCAAGTCTTGACTATTGAACAACGCCTTATAATCATTTTCGGGATTACCTGTATTATAAATACTGAATTCTCCGGAATCCATAATGATTTTAGAAATTTCACTAGCCTTGGTCAGAAAAGTGTTGGCAGTACTCTGTAAAGCCAATTCATCATGATACTTTCTAAAAGTGCCCTCATAAAGAGCAAACCTTGCATAGAACTGTTTAACAGCCCAATTACTGGGAGTTC
>NZ_CAXBOC010000008.1:0-27388 GCF_963976465.1 uncultured Cyclobacterium sp.
TCACGGCCTACAGTGGCCATCAGTATAATACAGCCCAGGTAGAATACCACACCTGTTACCCCCCAGGCCAGTGCGAATCTTTTAATGTTTATGTGTTGCATGATCATTTTCGTTTTTAGATTGATTTTCCTGATTGCTACCATGGCCGCGATGGCCTCCGTGTCCTCCATGACTTCCCATCATAAATAGGTGGGCCACGAAAAAAATAATGAGGAAGATAAACAGCGAATTTGTCCCGTTGAAGCCGAAAACCGGCAACAGGAATAGCAGTAGGAATAACCCCAGGCATCCTACCAGCATCCAAAACATGTGATTTCTCATAACTTCAGGTTTTTAGTGGTGGCCGGGATGGTTTTCTTTCCCCATCTTTACTTTGTTTCTCATCATCGTTTCCTTGTCCATAATGCCTTCTTTGTGCATCATTTCCATCATCTGTCCCATCATATTGGGTTTATCTTTCATCATAGTCATCAAGTGTGCACACATTGATGAATCTGCCTCAGCCATATTCATCATATTGCTCATCATGCCGTGCATCATTTCCGGATTATCCTTCATCATGGCCGTCATGTCTTCATTCTCTGACATCATCATACCCATCATTTCCTGGTTTCCTTTCATCATCATTTTAGTATGATCATCTTCCATCATTTTAGTTATCAATTGTTCAGCATATTCATGATCGGAAATGATGGTATTAAATATTTCATTTCGGGTGTCATGTTTTTCTAACAATGTGCTTACATCCTTCTGTTGCTGACAGGCAGATAAAGCCGTGATCAATAAAGTAAGTGTCACCATTGTTTTTAAAATATTTTTCATATCGTTATCGGTTAAGGTTAATGCTTAGTATTGGTATATCTGCATGGTTTGCCAGGTTTTCGGTAATGCTCTTTCCTATCAGGTTAAAAAAGCCGGACCTACCATGCGTAGTTAAAGCAATAAGGTCGGCATTTACAGATTCGGAAAACTTTAGAATGCCGCGTTCTTCATTTAACGAGTTGTAGATGTTGGTTGTGCAGGTTCCTCCGCGAGGACAGCTTTCATGAAAAGCATGCATTTTCTCAAGGCTTCTGTCCGTCTCCTCAAATGAAAATGGCACATTGACATAAAGTAGGTGAATGCCGGATTCATTGAGATCGGCAAACTCCACCACTGTTTTGAAGGGTTCTTTTACATCCTCTTCAAAATTGGATGCAAAAACTACGTTTTTAACAGGCCATTTAGACTTTTCTTTGATGATCAACACGGGAACGGTAGCGTCTCTCAATACCTTTTGAGCATTGGATCCGACAAACAGTTCTTTTGCACCGGATGCACCGTGCGAACCCATCACTACAAAATCGTGGTGATGAAAGGGAATATGTTTGAGGATTTCCTCTCGACCTACATCAAACACGAGAAACTGCGCCGCCTTCAACCCTTTCGCTTCCGCTTTCTTTACCAGTTTATTAAGCTCGTTCTTCGCATGCCCAATTTCCTTTAATGTTTCGGGAAATCGCTGCTCCTTCTCCTTATCAAGTTCGACCCAAGGCACAGGCGTGATCTGTAAGTGCAAAAAATGAATCTCCGCACTTGATTTCTCTGCTAAGGCAATGGCAATATCCGCAGCCCGGTTAGCTGTTTCTGAAAAGTCAGTTGGAACTAAAATATTTTTCATAAGTCTCTGTTCTCCAAGTCGGGTTCTAAAGTTTTAACTTTCACCATGTCCATTACCTCTGTTATGTAAATGATGCCATCTCCGGAATGAGCCGTTTTTCCATATTTATGAATGATCTCCATTGCTTTGTCCACCTTCTGGTCGGGTATTACTACTTCTAGCTTTTCAATTTTGGCATGAGAAAATGGGTGTCGTAACGAAGGAAAGTCTTTACGCTCATCAGTATAATGTCCTGTACCTTCTCCTTCAAAAACGGTTAAGCAACAAAACCCTTCTTCTCGCAGATGATTTACGATATCTGATAATCGGTCCGGCCTGACGAAAGCTTTTATTTCTTTCATTTTTGCAGGCTCTTTTTTATGTCTTCATACTCTTCTTTGCTGATTTCTCCTTTGGCGTACCTCTTTTTTAAAAGGTCTAATGGTGTCTCCTTTTTTGTTCTTTGTCCGGGTATGTCCCACGGTGTAGCAAAAATCCAAATGATAAAAATCACCCAGATTACCCACCAGATGATGTGCATACCCCAATAGTGTCCTTCAAACCAATGCATAATATGTGCTTTTTAAATTTTGAAATATTGTAATCTGACCGTATCAAACCATTACTGATTTGCACTATCCAAAATTAGCACATTGTCACGCTTCCCATTTTTGAAATCTTGTCTTTGATGTATGATATTTTGCTTTCAAAACATCAATAGCTTAGTGTAAAACATCAAGTAATTTCTGGCGAATGTGCAAAGACACTATTTCAAGATTTTCGTTGCAGATGGCCTGCATGGAACTAATGGGATCAACTACAGAAACTTCAATATACCCCTCCATGAGATCCTGAACGATGACGTTGCAAGGAAGCATGGTCCCAATTTTATCTTCGGCCTTTAATGCCTTGTAAGCATACTCAGGGTTGCAGGCACCTAATATTTTATAGTGGCTGAATTCAATATTGAGTTTATTTTTCATGGTCTCCTGTACATCTACTTCTGTAAGAATTCCAAACCCTTCTTTTTTTAGTTCTTTAACCACTCGGTCGATCACTTCTTCAAACTCTGCGTCTTTGATCAATTTACTGTGATAATATTCTCATGAAACCTGATAGTTTATAATGTTTGATCTAACACCAGCTGGTGTATATGAACTTTGATATTTTCGTTTTCCAATGGCTTACTTTGAAGAAAATCGGCTTTAAATCCAAATGTCAGACCCAGAATGCATTTCAAGTGTGATCCCCCTTCGATATGTTCCAGGGAACCTGTTCCCGTTACGGGCAGATTAGTTTGCTTGTAGCTCATCTTTGCACTGAACTCAAAAGTCATGGGAGGGTGCTTAGATGTATCTATTTTATCCTGGCTATCATTACTGTTTTCGATGTATAGCTTACCCACAAGTGTAACCTCTTGATCTTCCAAGGATGAAATGATAGTATCTAGTGAATCTGCTCCTGAATGCAGCGAAATGATGGGTAGCTTCATTTTGAAGTTCGCCTCCTTATAATCAAGTTCCACTAAAAGTTTCTGCGAATGAAGGTTGATTACTGAATCACCTACCGGAACTGTCAATATCACGCGACCATTTGTAGTGTGATATTGATTTTGAGCTTTTGCCAAATTAATATTTGAGAAAATCATAGCAATAACAGATGCTAGGAATAGTGTAGTTTTAACCAAAGAGCTACTTCCCATCTATGACCGTGTTGTGAAATATATTAAAACTAAAGCAGTCACTATTGCCAGCGTAAATGACCAAAACATCAATCTCTTGTAAGGATGATAGTAGTCCAATGATTTTTTATCAGGGTGTAACACCGAGGCATTATTTTCTTTTGCAGTGGGTTCCGGTTGTTCAGGTTCAACTGTTGCTGTCACAGTGCTCTTTGATTCTATATAGTCCAGTATTGCTTTAACTTCATCAACTTTAAAAGGAAAATCACCATAGGTACCATGTTGTACTGCTGAAAGGTGGCTACAGCCTGTTCGTCACCAGCCTTTACCATCGTCTGAGAGGACTGAATAAACTTCAAAAGCCAGCTTTCCTCATATTTTTCTGAGACTCCTTTGAGATCAGGACCAACCAACGGCCCACCGCCAATGGTATGACAGGCGGTACAGTTTTGAGTAAAAAGTAGTTCTCCATTTTGCGAGAAGGTCTTCGTTACTGTAAGAAAGAAAAGGCTTAAGAGTATAATCTTAACTGAAGAAACCGAATATCCCGATAACAGTCCCATTAGTTGGCTGACTTTAAGAACTCCACAACCTTTTCTGCCTCCACCCTGGTTAGCTGTGCCCGTATCTCCATATGTTTAACCGCCACGTCCCATTGCACATCACTAAAGGTGGCTGGAGAGGCAGTATTGTGACACCTGATACAGGACTCTGCCCATAGCTGAGCACCACTTTTCTGTAAAACGTACTCTGGTACCCCTTTCGTGGCACTACCAGCACTTATAACATTTTGCTGCGAGGCACATTGTGTAAAAACTATTGCTGTAAAAGCCACAACGGACATTAAGAGTAGTATTTTATTTATATCCTTCATCTTCTTTGGGTTTAAAAGCCAATTGTCCATTGAATATAAAAAGTGTTCACATCCAGTGCTTCAGGTTCCTCACCATCTTCAGCGTGTCCTCCGGTCATACTGTCCATTTGGTAAGCAAACTTGACGGCCGTCCTCCAATCAATCCAATAGTTTAGTCCTAATGCCAATTGTGTATTCTCTGACGCCCAAGGTGCTTCTTCAGGCGTATTTAACGTGGAATAGCGCCCAACAAGCTCCAGATTCTTAATGAATTGGCTTGGTCCAAAAGTGGGACGATAGCCAAGCTGAAAGAAGGTTGAGTTTGACTTGTTTTCGAAGGTATAGGACTCCATCACGCTACCTTCTTCAATAGTGTATGTGTGATCGTCAATATTGATGAAGTTGACTTGTCCTTTAAGATCGATAACTCCACCTAGAAAGGATACTTTTCTAACGTACGTCCAGTCAAAGGCATAGAGAAGGGCACCTAGTTCTTCCAGTTCTGATCCACGATTGCCGAGCTTAGCTGACTGAGCAGAAAAACCAATTTCAAGTGATTGATCCCTAAGAGGGAATATTCCTAAACGCCCTCCTATTGCCTTGTTATTGTTATTATCCTCATTCCCTTCGTGCACTATCATCCCTACTTCTTCTGCTTCATCCTCCCCATCCTCAATTCTCGGACCATTGGTAACATATACTGAGTAGTTAAACTTCACACCCCCAAGGTATGATGCACCTCTGATTTCTGCTCCCAAGTCAGAAGTGGGCAGTGTACCATCATGACCATACCCAAGTGGAACGGTAGGTAAACGATTAATCCAAGATGGATGCAGTCTATCGAAAAATATTCCAAATGGAATTAGAATTTCACCTGCTCTTAGGTTTAAATTAGGAGCAAGGCTATAGTTAACATTTGCGTATTCCAGAGCAACTTTAACCTCACCGTCCTCAACTTCAAATTCTAATTCTCCTTCGAAGAACAGTTTGTCAGATTGTTTGTAGAGAAACAGGGGTACAAACCGTGCATTCCCAAAGGTAGTTTCTTCATCATTGGACATAAACGTTGCATCAGAATAGCCACGCAGTAAAAATCGGCTGTTGCCTGGTTTGGGGTCGAGTATCCCAGATTGATTCTGTGCGTTTGATTCAACTAACACCAGTATGATCAACAAGGAGCTTAATAAGTATTTGTATTTCATAAGTCCAAAAATTTATTGTTTCAGTGTTCGCAAGTAACTGACCAATTGCCACCTTTTCTCTTCAGAAAGTGTGGCTTTGTAAGATGCCATTGGCGCTCTTCCCTCTGTGATTTTCCAGAAAATAGCTCCATCACTTTGAGCATGAAAGGTCGTTGTTGTCAAATTGGTAGGTTTTGGATTAAGTGCTGCTCCCGCTACTCCATCACCTTTGCCTTTGTCGCCATGACATATGGCACAATATGTTGCAAAAAGTTTCTTTCCTTCTTTTATTGCCTCTTCCTGCCCAAGCATCGGGTTTTTAAGTGTATCTGCCTCTACAGGTGCTTTCCATGGAGTTTGCAAAAATGCAAATAGTCCGACAATGAAAATTGTTAATATTCCTTTCATACCCTTCCTTTTAAAAATGCTACTTAATAATGATTTTTTATGAATCAACCATGTGATAAACTTATCCATAAAAAGCTCATGTCAGTTTACCTTATTTTGACTATGATTCAAGAAATCATGATAAGAAGTGAATTGCCAATCTTTTAATTTGTGTGATTCAGTTTCGGTCTCATAGCAACCCATTGTTGCCAAAAAAAAAGTGCCAGAAAGTCTGTCTTCCAGCACCGACAAGAAACAGACCAACAAATTTATCAATTAGATGTTTTCTCTTCTAAACCTTTGGTAGTGGCTAGCTTTCCTTCAGGTGTAAATTTAATTTCAACTTTCCTTCCATCCATTTTGCCGATATAGCTATAGTGTAATGGAATCGCCCGTGATGTTCCAGCAGTCCCCTGATCGGCCGGCTTATCCACGGTATGCTCAAAGTGGGCATACCATGCCCCTTTTTGGATATCGTTCTTGACTTGGCCAAACTCTGTCTCAAATGTTTTAAGTACTGCTGCAGGAACCTGGTTATTTTCAATTTTTTCGAACATGGTCATCGGAATTGTTTGTGCATATGACCAGACTGCACTAATTAACAGCATAGCAATTGTCAGTTTGAACGTTTTCATATCTGTAAAATTTGGTTTAAAAATTTATTGTAAAGACTCTCACCACCCGACGTGAAAGGTAGATTTCTAATTGATACATTCTCTCATTATTTTGTCTCAGTTAATTCTTTTTTTTTGAAATTTAAGAATACGGATCATTACTTCGTTTACCATATTTTGGCTATTATTTAAGGTATTTATTGGCTGGTAAAAGCAGAAATTCTTAAAACATAATGCAGTGTTTTTCTATTCATTCGAGGAGCCCTTCAATAAAGTTTTGACATCAGAATGGTCAATGAGCCTTGCATGACTTTACAGGTATTTTCGACCACCGGGCTCCTCCCAAACGGGCTAAATGAATCATCATGAAATGTATCTACGATCCTGTACCACTGATGATCGGTTTGGGGTAATTCGAAAGTCAAATGTTGGTGCCAGGCATTGACCATGAAATGGTATTGATAGTCTCCAAACTCTTCTTTGAGTTGATAGGCTAAGGAATGGGAATGGTCGCTCCAGTCCGGCCCAAAGAGTTTCACGCCATGCCAGGTGATGCATTCACTCCCTCTTTCAGGCTTTTCCCCCCAGAATCTTTCCATTCTGAATATCTTTTGGGACTGGTTGAACCGAATCAAATGCTGTACAAAAGTGAGCAAATCCTTGTTTTTCTCCACCAGGTTCCAGTCAAACCAACTCAATTCATTGTCCTGGCAATAGGTATTATTGTTTCCGCCTTGCGTACGTCTTACCTCGTCTCCCATTGAGATCATGGGTGTGCCCTGAGAAAACAAGAGTAACACCATAAAGTTTTTGATCTGTCTCAGACGCAAGGCTTCAATTTCAGGATCACAAGTTGGCCCCTCCACCCCATGATTCCAGGAATAATTCTCGTTACACCCGTCCCGGTTGTTTTCCCCGTTGGGCTCATTGTGCTTATGATTATAACTCACCAGGTCATTGAGCGTAAATCCGTCATGACACGTGACCATGTTGATGCTCCGGTTTGGATCCCGAAAGGGTTTGTTGTAAAGGTCAGGACTGCCAGCGATGCGATTTGCAAAATCACTGACAGCTCCATTGTCTCCTCTCAGAAAGCGCCTGATGTCGTCCCTGAATCGTCCGTTCCATTCGGCCCATTTGTCGCCGACGAATGATCCTACCTGGTAGAGTCCTCCTGCATCCCATGCTTCAGCTATGATCTTCGTGCTAGCCAGCACAGGATCGGATTCTATTTCCCACAGAATCGGAGGATTTTTCATTGGATTTCCATGTTCGTCTCGAGACATGATCGAGGCCAGATCAAAGCGGAATCCGTCGACGTGCATTTCGACCACCCACCTTCTCAAAGTGTCCATAATTAATCGGCGCACTACAGAATGATTCGTATTTAGGGTATTGCCGCACCCAGTAAAATCCATAAAACATCCCGATTCGCGATTTAAGATATAGTAGGTGTCATTTTGAAGGCCTTTGAAGGAGAGTTTTGGTCCAAACTCATTTCCTTCAGCGGTATGATTAAATACAACATCCAAAATCACTTCAATATTTGCCCTATGGAAAGCCTTTACCATATTTCGAAATTCATCCGCTATCACATTAGGGTGGTCACAAAAGCAGTACCCATTGTGTGGTGCGAAAAAAGCAATCGGGGAATAGCCCCAGTAGTTGGCGAGGGACTCGTTGACGGTATCCTGGCTATCAAACTGGACGACGGGCAATAGTTCAACCGTAGTGATACCCAGTTTTTTCAGATAGGGTATTTTTTTCACGATGCCCGTGTAAGTGCCTTGTTTCGACTTTTCTATTTTAGAATTTGGATTACGAGTAAATCCCCTCACATGCAATTCATAGATAACTGACCGTGAATAGGGGTGGTGCACATGTTGGTCACCATTCCAGTCAAACGCTTTCGGGTCAACTACAACGCATTTCATGCTCCGGCCATATCCTGGTTCCATTTGCCCAAATTCAATAAATGATGATCTGCGATATGTTTTTGGTGTAACAACTGCCCTGGCGTAAGGATCTAGCAGCAACTTGGACGGGTCAAACCTGAGCCCACTAGCGGGTTCAAAAGGCCCATGAACTTTGTAACCGTAAAGAGTACCCACAGGCAAATCGCTGATAAATACGTGCCAAAAATGGAAACTATGATTTGCGGAGGACTTAAGAGAGACTGTTTGAAAGGGCTCTCCATCGTCCTCGTTTTCAAAGAGGCACAGATCAATCCTTACCGCATTTTTGGAGTAAATACTAAAATTTACACCTGACATTTCCACTGTCGCTCCCAATGGGTTCGGATCTCCTATCGAAACCTCGTAGTTGGTCACCTTGTCTTTTTTCCTTTTGTCAATTGTTATCATTTTCCAGGACTTCTAATGGAAACTTCCTCATCATCTTGTGAATGGCTGGATGTAAATCCTCATATATTACCTTTTCGCCGTACAAATCCCCTTGAGCAACCCCTTCCCATATCACCTGGTTGGTTTGCCTATCGATGACCGTGAATTTGACGCCACCATGTATATATTGAAAACTTTCGGGTTTTAAATATAAATTCGAATGACCGGCTTTACTGGTGAGCTTTCGGCCAGTGTAATCAGGAGCCGGACCATAGTAATATCCAACATCGAAGAACTCCGGCAGATCATAAATTGGAGGTAAATTAATTTCTCTGGAATGACTGAGCCATTCGATACTCAGCAAAAGCTGGGGATTAACTGTGTCGGGTCTAAGAGCACGTTGGCTAATGCAGTGCCGAAAATAATTTCGGGTTCTTTTTCTAATAAAATCGTCTGCAGTCGCAGTATCACCTGGTTGGTCCGTTTCAGGTAGCCATGCGAATGACTTATATTGTCCAAAATCAACTTCCTTATTTTGGAAGACTTGGACTTCTTTATAAACATTGCAGGAAACGACCACCGCAACGATACCAACTAAAATGAGGCTATTTTTATAGATCATACTTACTTGATTTATCTTTTACATATCTCAAGAAGAATTAGCGAAAACCAGGCTAATTCTTCCTCAGTATAATGTATTTCCTTTGCTTGATTAACGGGCAGAAGCTGCCCATGTCTCATGAAGTTTTGACTAAAGTTTAACGAATTTCAACCCTACAAAAGCTTATCTTCAGCAAGCTCAATTACTTCATTTCAGTGACCGGTGCCAATTTTGCTGCCACTTGAATATTGATCACGGGATAATCGGAATGCTGCAAAAACCGATCTCCCATCCATTTGCTATCGATGCCGAAATACAGGTGAAAATCGAATGTCTCACTGGACTCGGCTTGGCTGAAGTCAAACTTTCCAGAGAGGCTCAGTGATTCTCCTTTCACCTTATTGAATATCCGTCCGTTCAACGAAAGCTGTAATACCTCTTCCTTATCGTAAAGAATTCCTGTAAGTGGGATCACAGTTTTTACGACAAACTCATGCCCGTTTTTCCTAAAAAGATGCCGATCTATTCTCCTGTTTCCAGTACTGAGGGCTGAACAACGGATAGTCACCCAAATCGTTTTAGAATCTCGATTGAAAATAACCTCTGCTTCATTGCTAGCCGCCCCTTCGAATGTGTCATGATATTTAAAATATGCATGGACGTTTCCCTTTTCGGTTGTATAATATTTCTGAGCAAAACAACCCGATAAAACCAGGGCAAACAGACCCGTAGCTAAACATCTAGTGAGCATTATTTGATGATTTTTATGATACAGTTTCATAGTCATCATTCACATAGCCACAATAGTTTGTTGAACTCGAAGTAGTCTAGTGCTTCACACCCATTTGTTGATCTGCATTGATCAATTTTTTCCTTCAATTCATTGTAAGAGGTGACTTCTCGTCGTGCCTCCCATTGAAAAATCTGGTTTCTTCTGGAATCCCAAATTGGGAAGATCAAGGGATCGTGAGCACATAGGAGATACGAGACGACGTACTTTATTTCACGAATGAATGACAAGTCCTCACACAAAATGTCAAATAGCTCAATTGTTTGTTTCTCAATCCCGGTCCGTACATCATCTCTAAGAAACCTCTCCTGGACCTCATTCAATCTGGTGTCAGGAATATGGTTGGTTAAATGAAGTGTACCAATTTTTGAGATGACACTTGCTCGGTCCCACAAACATCGATTTAATTGGATAAAGTGGAGCGTCCTGCGATCAGCTATAAAATAGCCCTGTATGGATTGAAATGTCTTCAATCCTGCATTTAAAGTCTTCATTTTAGCTATAGGTTTACAAAAGCATTATACTCCCGATGGCCTTCATGCATCCTCCCCAATCCATAGCTCCCCTTGGTACGCAAGTCAAGTGGTGCCAAACCTATTTCCTTTGGGAGTTCAGCTTGAGCCTCACCACAATGGCATTCCCTGCATCCGCATTCATCGGGCACTGGTTTTTCAGATATTGCCTTAGTAAAGGATTTTCTGACCTCTTCTTCCCATTTCGTTCTGTACTCCGTAAGGGACAAACCGGTGCATTTTTTGAATTGCCCGGACAGGTAGTAGATACTGCTGCACCCCACGGTGATGGCGATCTGACTAAAGTTGAGCTCACCCTGCTTGATAAGTTCCTTAACTTTATTGGTTCGCAGATCAATAAAGTACTGCTCAATGGTGATGCCGCAATATTGGCTGTATAGCTTGCTAAGCTGGTGATAATTCTTTCCGAGTTCTTTTGAAATGTAGTCGGAGAGCTTTTCTTTTCGGCCCAGCAAGTTGATATTCTCCATATAGCTACGGGCAGCCTCAGTGATCCCTTTGACGGTGAGTGCATTCTGGTTCCTGATCAAGCCCAGCTCAAGCTTCTCCAGCTTTTCATTGATCCGGTCAAGGTCAGGGAGCTCATTAGTTTTGAGGGTCGCATAACCTAGATTCACTTCAGTGAATGGTATGCCCATCTCAAGAAGGATCTGCTTAACCGCATGGATGCACCTGGGGCACACCATGTTTTTTATTTGTATTGTGATAGTTTGCATGACAATATTGATTTAACTAAAAAATGAGACATAGAATCTCCTACTCCGGAGGAATTCCGAATAATCAATATTGCTTATCTAGCAGAGGAAGGACTGATACAGAATGCGCCTAAAAGCCCCTCTTATGGGCGGGGAAAGCGAACTGTTTAGTTGAAAAAGACTTATGTTCTTATTGACAGAAAAAATTGTAAACCTGACGTCGCAGACGGCCACATAAAGTAATACGGGGACTTTCTCGGTTTCAAATTTCTGTACGTCATATTTGACGAGGCTGGCCAGCAGCAGGCTTGTCTCCTCATCACAGCATTCATCTTTGTCCTGCTGTTGTTGCAGATCGCTTTGATAGGCGTGTTTATCGTTATGATTTGCGTCATCTGAGCTGTGATCGGCATGGTGATTACTATTAATATCCGTATGACCATGACCACCTGTTCCTTCATGGTTATGGGCTACATCGGTGGATTTGCCTGAGTGCATTCTTATATCCAGAATGCCGAGATCACAGAGAGAATTGCAGACAAATACTCCCGAAAGAGCGACAACCAGGCTAAGAGCCAGTTGCATTTGTGCTTTACGTAATTTTCTAATGATCATGGATAATGCAAAAATTTAAAGAATTTATCAGATCGGTAAAATCCAAATTGATTGTAATGAGAGGGGTTCGTTGCTAATTAGGCTGCCTTTAGTATGAATGACTTGCTGCGATTTCCTCCAACCCATTGCATTTCAAATGTAGCGAGTCATTTTGCGGCATAGTATGACGTGTTTTGGCTGAGAAAATGATTTATATCATATCTAGGCAGGTCAGAGATTACGATCGTTGTCGGGGTATTATTACCTCAGTTGCTTGCAGGGGTTGTTGCAATCTGTTGCTGCCTACCCTGACCCATTCCACCAAAATGTAGGATGATAGAGAGCAAAAATAAGTATTTGAAGGTAAGCAGCGCATTGATTGTTACAGTGACTGATAGAAATGTGCATCACAAAGCAATTGCTTTGAGTTGATTTTCGTCCCTTCAAGGAGCAGTCTAAAATTACAAGCTCTGCTTACCGTTTAAACGTTTGCCGTGAACGGCTCCCGGTTATCTTTGGCCAGTGAAATACTGCGAGTAGCCCCCATCAGCACTCAGAAAATCAAACGTGTAGTTGAATGTCCTGGATTTTATATCGAAATTGCCGAAGTGCTCATCGCCGACGTCATGCTCTGCTGTCATATGCTGTTGCCAGGAGGTCCAGTTGCCCAGTCTTCCCATCATGTGATGATTGGCCGATATGTTGTGACCATACCGATTGCGGAAATCGCTGTCCGTGAAGCATGATCTCATAATATCTCCGTCGGGGTATAGTTCAAGGGAAAATGTGGTATCAACATCAGCACTGTAACAGTGAACCTCAATCGTATAATCATTAATTGAAGTAATTTCAGTCGTTGCCGACATTTCGGTCTGTAACAAGCTTGATCTCAGCGTCCCATTGTAGGTACCTGCCACTTGGCCCGATAGAACAGGGTGGTCTAGTTCATTGTTCATATGGCAGGAAACGATAGTTGATGCCGCCACAATAGCTAAAGCAATTTTTAAGGCTTTCATGTGCTTTGTATTTGATATTACATTTAAAATCACTAGCATTATTGATAACAAATAGGCCATGGATGCTTATGTTTACACATTGGAGCATACTTTCATGAATTCATTTCGTTTGCTCTTTCACTCGTCCGGTTGTTTTCTACTCCTTGCATGAAAATAACATGTCATCGCCATCTACTAAGCTCAAAATTACTAAGAATGTAAGCCCTCGTTTGTGACGAGGGTCAAATGCCGGGCATGATCTTGATCATTTTTAAAAGCAGTTTTGGCGTTTTGTTGGGCAATAAACATCAACCAAAGTTGAAGCACATATCTTGATATATGCGTTAGCTAGTTTGTTTCGATTACCTGTATCGATCATTTCCTGACCTTATCCATTTTTCTGACATTAACAATCGAGCCTCAAGGTATCCGTCCGATGAATCGCATATTTCAAAATTAGGCTAGTCTGGCTAATCTTGTGCCATGAAAAGGCATGACGACGAGCAGATGCTTGGCCTCTATGATCAGTAGCAGGAGTCTGGAAAAAGCAAGGCAGAGTTCGCAGCAATTCCGGGTATCCCTCTGGCAACTTTTTATTACTGGATCAGGAAGTTTGAAAAGGCTCACCTTGCAGACAGGCTCAGCTTCAGGTTTTCATCCCCTGCCTCCACCATCTTACAACAATAAGGGGGAGTTAATGGCCGCCATTCAGTATCCTTCCGGAGTTCGTCTGGAATTATACAGTTCTTTTCAGAATCTGGGCAGTTCCTATATCGGGCTACTAAAAAGCCTGACAGAGTCTACCAGACTGACAGGCAGGTAGTATGCTGGCTATATCCCATAGCTGTTGTTACTTTTTGTACCGATCCCCCAGTGACATGCGCTTCGGGATCTACTCTCGTGCTGGCCTGGTTGGCAGTGAGCTAGGCCGTGATTCGCTGAGATGTTTTTGTTTTCTGGGCAAGCGTGGTAATCAAGTTCGTTGGCTACAATGGGACAGGGACGGATTTGCTCTTTACATCAAAAGACTGGAGCGGGGCACTTTTGAACGGTCTGCCGCTGCGGTGGCCGACGGGCGATAAGCCAGCCATTACAAGCCATTAGCTGACCCTGCTCATGGAGGGGGTAACGCTGAAAACAGTGCGCCTACGCAAGCGTTACAGCGCCTTAAAAACAGCGTAAAAACAGACTAAGTTTTAGTATTAAAAAGTGCCTATAAATAGCTGAAATGCCGTTTTAGATGCATGGAAAACACAGCGACAGGCCCGGTCGGAGACTACAAAAAACTCTACGAAGAATCGCTGTTGATCATCTCCAAAAAAAGAGGAAGAACACCTCCAAATTGTCTCTTCTAAAGACAAGCAGATCACCCAGCTTCGTTTTGAGTTGGATAAATTCCCCCGATACCTTTTTGGCAAGAAGAGCGAAAAGCTTCCAGTGCAGGATGCTGACCTTTCTCAAATGAACCTCTTTGACCTGGGCACCACACAGGAGCAACAAGAGGGGCATTCCGGACAGGCAGTAGTTGTTGCTTAAAAGAAAGCCCCAAAGAAGCGAGCCAAGGGAACAGGCCGTATGCCATTGCCTGAAAACCTGCGTATGGAAACCATCGTCATTGAGCCATCAGAAGTTGTAAGTGGCTGTGTTAAAATAGGTGAAGAGGTCCCCGAGGTGCTTGACCTTGTCCCTGCAGAGTTTTATGTAAAGCGTTATGTACGCCCTAAATATGCCAGTCCAAACGGCCAAGGCATTGCATTAGGCCAGATTCCAGACCGGGTGGTTGAGAAAGGCATCTCTTCAGACCGGGTTATTGCTCAGATGATCCTTGATAAATACGTATACGGCTTACCCCTTCACCGCCAGATAGACAAATACCTCAGACTGGGGGTCAATATCCCAGCTTCTACAGCTTCCGACTGGATGATGAAAGGGTGGAAGCATTTGGCTCCGATCTAGGAGCGAATCAAGCTACTGGCGATCAACCAGAAATATCTACAGGTAGATGAGGCATCTATTAAGGTGCAAGGGTAAGCAGGACAAAAACGGCATCCACAAAGGGTCCATGTGGGTCTATATTGCTCCTGCCGAAAAATTGGTGTTGTTTGATTACCAGAAAGGCCGTGACAGAAGCGGCCCCAAAGTGGTGCTGGCCGGATATTCAGCCGTTATTCAAACTGATGGTTTTTGGGGGTATGAAAGCTTGTACAGCAATCATGCTCAGGTTATGTTAGAGTATCGCATGGCTCATGGCCGACGTAAGTTGTTGGGGGACGCCCAGTCATGCGCTGAGCTTATGAGCCAACTCTATAAACTAGAACAGAGCATGCGTGATGAAAGCCTCCCTTGGGGCAACGCACAGAGCGGAGGCAGCAAGAGGCTGTCCCAGTGCTCAACAAAATTGAAGAGCGGACGAAAGGGCATGAGCAAACCATTTTGCCCAGCAGCCCGTTAGGCCAAGCCATCGCCTACAGTTTGTCCAGATGGAAAGGCTTATCTGCCTATGCACAACATGGGCAAATAGAGATTGAAACAATCTTGTGGAAATTGCCATCAGAGCAGTGGCGGTAGGCAGAAAGAATTATCTATTCGCTGAATCACATGATGCTGCCGATATGACCGCTGCCATGTATTCCTTTATGACCACCTGCAAGAGGAATGCGATCAACGAATTGCTATGGCTCACCGATGTGCTCGAAAGAATTCAGTCGCAAAAGCAAAAGAACCTCTACCAGCTCCTGCCTAATATCTGGGAAATGTACAAACCCACCCAGTCAGCATAGCTAATGGGTTTACTGGACGGATACGTTGGACTAAATTTATTTGCTGTGGGTAGCTGAGATACTAGTATTACTAACCCCGCCCTCAAATACGCACAAACAACCTCCAGCAACCCACAGGCATCGGTTTCGATTGCCTTTTGTAACGGATGGTAGTCAAAAAATGCAAACAAGCTCAAATTCTTGCGGTGTGGCTATAGATTTCCAAAAACCATATCATTATACCTGTCTAGCACTTCGCTACCAAAGGAATCAAGATAGGTCTGAGTCTGCTGCTCTGTCGCATGACCGAGGCCTTCTTGAATACCTGCAGTAGGTATGCCTTTTCTTTTGCTGAGCGTTGCCCAAGTATGGCGGGCGGAGTAAATAGTGAAAGTTTTTATCTCAAGTTGGCCTGCTAATTCCTTTAAGGTCTTATTTAGCTTTCTTCTTCTGTTCTCAATCTTTAGAGGTATCCGGTTGCCTTCATCCTCCGGCTTAAGGATGGGAAATAGGTACTGATTTGATTTGTAATTAAGGTCGCCATTCAGGTTTTGAAGAATCTGCCTGACTTGCGGAATAACCTTAACACTAAATGGCTTGCCTGTTTTGTGCCTTTTATAATTAATGCGCTCAAAATCTCCTTCTATATCGCTAATTTTCATTAGGGCCATGTCCATCCAGTTCACACCTCTTAAATAGATACTAGCCAAATAGAAGTCCCGAGCTTTCGAAAGGGCACTCCCTTTTTTAAGATTAGCGCCAATGATCGTTTTCAAATCCTCTTCCTGGAGTGCTCTGCGAAATGGCTCTGATTTCCGGATAGTATATTGCTTAAAAGGATAAAGTTCCTCTTTCACAATACCATGCTTTATCGCCTTATTGAAAATTGCTCTGAGTGTTCTCATGTAAACTCCCAATGAGCCCCTGTTGGAACCTGCTGCCAAGTGGGTCTTCTCAAGATTTCTCAAAAATGCATAGTTGATGTCTGCAAAATGCAACGCACTCTTGCGTGAAATTTGATGAGTTTGTTCTTCAGGTCTCGCAAAGTTCTCGCTGTTCCCACTCTCCCCTCCTCAATCAGACTTTGCATCTCCATGTCAATAAAGGATAAAACAGTGTATGTCTCACTAGGCTTTGCATAAACAAGCTCCTTGATATCAACAGCCCTCAGCCCGTGAAGCTTTCCGGCTGTCTCAAGCCCAACAATCTTATCCATTAGCTCTGCTTTGTCCTTGGCCAGCTTATTATTGAATCTTGTCGTGTTAGTCAGCGTTGTGGAGGTGCTTCGCACAATCTCCTTTTTTTGATCCCACTCTTCTTTAGTTAAGTGAAACCCTGTGGGAATAAAGGAGTCGGACCTGTTATAAATTATCCTTAGTCGAAGCTGGTACTTTCCGCTCTTGAGTTTGGTTCGTGTATCAATACTATACCTTAATGTGATTGCCATATTTTTTCGCCAACATTTCGCCAACAATTTATGATTTCATTTGGAAAGAAGAAAGTAAAATATTGGTTTTAATAGAAATTAGAAGGAATTTATATCCAGATGAAATCATAAAATACCTGACTCATAATCAGGTGGTCCCTGGTTCGAGCCCAGGTGGGCCCACTAAATTTAGAAACGAAAGCACTTCTTCATTGAGAGGTGCTTTTCTTGTTTTGTACATTACTCTGGGCGAGAAGTCTATCCGCCCACCGGCGGAAGCCCAGGTGGGCCCACAACTGATAATCAAGCACTTACAGATGAAAATCGTAAGTGCTTTTTTATTGTCGCTATCAATGTGCTAACAATTGGGGGATTTTGGGTCGTCCGAGCACCTGACTGCAGTTCCCAAAATTATTCCAAGGTGTATGTCAGACCCCCACGTTGTGAAGGCTTGCCAACCTTTCGCCACCTCCCACACGGATTCCCACAATTTAGACCTTTCCGGCCTGCAAAAATCATACACATCGTTAATTCGCCGAGTTCGCCTGTAATTAATCTAATCAAGGTCTTTTCTCTGATTCAAATTCACCTCCAAAAATAACTCGGCAACACCGGCAAGACCCTCCCCTAGATCAGGTAAAAATAGTCCCATTTTCACATCACCAACAAAGTGCGGGTCAACCGATGTAATATTTTCACTGTTTTTTGTGAAAAATTAAAGATGCAATTTGGCTCATCAACCAAGCGGTCGGGCTTGGAGTTAGCTTGGGCCTCCCAAATTCAGTTTTTATCTTTAAAAGATAACAATCCCTTAGCATTTCACAAGGCTTCCGAATCTCAGTATCACAAAAAACAAGACTTGCTTTTTAGGTAATCAAAACTCAAAGCCATGTACTTTTTTGCAGAAAATTCGACGAATACCGACTATTCTTCTATCAAATACTCCAGTACTGTATTAGAATTGTCTAATTTTGAAAGTAGTATTATAAACTTACTCTCTTACTCCACTTTTGATACCATTTCCTATTTAAGTAAGTCATTCTAGCCTCTATGAGAAATGTTTTTGTTGCTGCCACCTTCCTTTCATTGTTTGGCGCATTTTCCAATACCTACGCCCAAACCGGCCCGGCGGGCATTGGTAGTGGCGATGGTTCAATTGCTCCCCGAAACGTACTGTGGTTGAAAGCCGATGCAGGTATTACCCAGTCGAGTGGTAAAGTAAGTGCGTGGGCCGATCAATCTGGCAATGGGCTGAATGCTGCCCAGGCGAACGGCACATGGCAACCAACCTATACTGCAAGCAATGCCAACCTGAACAATAGGCCATCCATTAACTTCGGGCCAACGGGCAGCACCAACTATAATTTGGCGGTAAATGACAATTCACTGCTGGATTGGTCATCGGCCATGAGCTTCTTTTTAGTAATAAGAACTGAAAGCAGCGGCGTACAGGGGATTTTAAACAAAAGAACTGGCGTTGGAGCCAACCAGTCTTACCGGTTATACAGAAACTCCGGCAGCATCAGTGCCGATATCAGCGACGGCGGCACAGCCAATGTAAGTGTCAGTGATAACACCAATTATGTTATCTCAACCACTTATGATCACACGCTGTCCGGGAACAAGTTCTTCCTCAATAGAAACTCTGTGACAAGCAGTGGCGCCAATGTAACAACTCCTTTGCCCGACAATGCATCACCATTATATATCGGAAATTTCAACCTTAGCGACAACCGAAGCTTTCCAGGCGATATTGCGGAGGTCATCATCTACAATGGAGCAGTAAGCGCCCCGCAAAGGGTCATCATTGAAAACATGCTTGGTCACAAATATGGCATCAACCTGACCACAAACGATATTTTTGGCAATCTAGGCACCTACAATACTTCTTACTTCACCCAATACAGAGGACTGGGAACAGTGGACGGCACGGTCAAGGTGACTTCGGCGACTTCCGACGCATTGCAAATAAGAGAAGTGAATAGCTCACTGGACGCCGGAGAGTTTGTTGCTTTTGCTCACGATGGCACAGCACATGCCGACGGGCTTGCCACTCAGATTGGAGCTGGTGTTACTTCACGCTGGGCAAGAAGCTGGTACACAGAAGTAAGCCAGTCTGGTGTGGTCAACGGAGGCGGTGTCAATGCAGAGTTACTTTTCGACTTTAACGATGCCGGACTCACTTACTCAGGCAACCTCAACGAATATGTTCTGCTTTACAGAAGTGATGTCTCCGCTAATTTCACGAGCATATATGTGGACAAATACTCCCTTGAAAGCGGTGATAAGGTGGTAATTTCTATTCCAGCCTCAAGGTTCAAATCAGGGTATTACACACTAGGGAAAGGGACTCAGCTTACATCAAAAACATGGTATGTGTTTCAGGACGGCGACTGGTCGAATTCAGCTACCTGGACGCTGGACGCTTCCACAGCACCTATCGTAAAGAACCCCGGCAACAACATCCCCGGTGCCGAAGACGATGTAATTATCAGACCAGGCAGAACGGTGACCGTTCAGCCAGGCACAAATAACATAACCGTCAATTCTATGGAGGTGCGTGGCAACTTGTATCTTACAACTTCCACTGGTCACAACTTCAAAACGATAAACGGCAACGGTCAGATCAGGCTTCAGGGAAATGGCGGCATCACCAACTTCCCAGCGGGCATTACAACAGGGAATATCGGTTTTTCTGACCCCGACAACGGTGGAACCTTGATCATGGCTGGCGCAGGGGACATGACATTAGCGGTTGCAAGAACCTTCAAGAATCTGCGCATCGAGAAAGCAACAGCCACTGACAAAGTCATTCTTGCCTCTAACTACAGCCTCTATGGCAACCTCACTGTTAGAAACGGAAAGTTTCAGTTTGGCGACGGCACTACCACAGCCAGAAGCCTCACCGTTGGCGGCGACGTAATAGTGGAAGACAACGGCAGTACCAGGATAGGAAGCATAGTTACAGCAAATGCCAACGCCACCCACTCGTTCACCATTTCAGGAAACTTCACCAACGATGGTCAGACATATTTCACTAACCGGACAGACTTTGCTTCCGTGGCGGCCAGATATAGCCCATCAACAGCCTACTACACTACAGACGATGTAACAGGCAGGGTCAACACCTTTTTCAATAGCGCCACCAAAGATCAGACCGTCGACTGCAACAACCTGACCTATTTCTCAAGAATTGTTATCGATAAAGGAACAGACGAAACCTTCACGCTTTCCATTCAAGCGCCGGACAGTGCTTATTTCCGTTTGCTCGGAAGAGCCAACTACGATGTCAACTCGGACATAACTGCGGCAACATCCAACCTGAACGCTTTCTCCCTTATCAAAGGAACGGTAAAGCTGGGGGTTAACGTAGCAGTCCCTGTAATTAATACTACCGGAAATTACTCAATCCCAAAAACGGCAAAGCTTCAGATTGACGGAGGGTTTGTGGCCAAAACCGGCGGCACGGCCATTGTGCCTTATGGCACTGTAGAAGTTACGTCGGGAAAGCTAATTGCTTCCGTTGGAAGCGGCTTAACTCTGAGAGACGCCGGAAAGCTGAAAGTCGATGGTGGTACTGTTTATATGGCAGCGTTCAGAACGTCGGTAAATGGCCTTTCTGCTCAGGGAACGTACGAACAAAATGGTGGTACTGTTACCATCAATGGCGGCGGTTCAGTCAATGCTGACTACGCCCTATTCTCCCTTACCTACACAGGGAACGTATTTGTAATGACCGGTGGCGATTTGATTGTGAATGGCAGAAACAATTTAGGCACCTCCAGCCTCAGAGGGAATATATTTATCAACTGTGACCCGGGCAATCAGGTGGTAACTGGGGGCACTGTCACTTTCCAGTCAAGCACAACCACCGAATACCGAGTCACATCCAGAGCTCCTTTCTACAATGTAAAAATGAGAGCCACAGCAGCTTCCGTGGGCAATATCGTCCTCACAGGCACTACATCAGGTACCGGAGGAGGCTCAGACGAGCCAGCGGTCGCCGCACAGCCTCTGGTAGCACTCAACGACCTTATAATCCACGGATACAGCGACACCTATAACAACAACCCGCTGGGAAACTATCCGATTGTATTTGCACCTATCACATCTGCTATCAATAACAATGACGTATATGTTGGTGGCTCCTTCTATATTGGGAGAAACTCAACTTACAAGGCTGTGTTTGGGGGCGTTGCTCCTTATGACGGTATTGCAGATCTGCCAACAAGTTATAACACTACCTTTTTCAATCAAACGATTGGCACTTCTGCTGTCGACACTGTCTACTACGGCGTAACGAGTGGAATCGGGCAGCTAGAAACAGGTAGCGTGGTGCTCAACAGAACCAGCGGCAATGAGCTCAGGCTGGTGGCGAGAACGGGAAACACTGGTGGAATCAGACTGGACGTTAACGGAGACATTTCTGTGCTGTCCGGAACGATGGATCAAAATGCTTATACGCTGAGGATTTGGGGAGCCATCACCAATAACGACCGTCTGGGAACTTACTTCAGCGCAGGCCCATACCCAACAGCCTCTGGCACACCCTCCACCGCACAAATTCGCTTCAGAGAAGACCCGCCAGTTACCATCACTACGACGAATGATGCAATCTTCGGAAACATCAGGTTCAACGTGGGGGCAGCTACTACAGTCGAATTGAATAGCGATGTTCTTTTCGAAAGAGTAGAATACCTTAACGGCAGGGTTTATGTAAAAAACCACACTTTGACCATTGATGAGATATGGAACATCAACAATGGCGGAGGAAACTTCTTCAATAGTGACGTAGCCAACACAAGTGTCATTAGAGTTAACAACGAAGGCATTACCGGAAACATCCTCGTCTTTACCGACGGAAACCCCAGTGATGGTGGCCTCAAGCTCAAGGTAAGAGGCAACACGGTAACAGAAGATGAAACGTCGAGGCTAAACAATACCGCCCCTATCACTTTTCCGGTTGGATTTACGCTCGATGGTGGTACTACTTTCTACTCGAGACCAGCCCAAATGAAGGTGAAGGACTTTTCCGACGATGGCTATGTCCAGATCAACGTAGTCTCAGGCGAGCTGCAATTAACGGATCTGGCGGGAGGGCAAGTACTTCAACACTATTGGAGAGTAAGGCACAGTGACTTTATTGTTGTACCAAATGTGGCTTTTCGCTTCTATTACAGGGCATCAAACAGTGTAACTGCTGGTGTGGACAGGCCTAGTCTAGAGCCTGCAGGCTTAGAGGAAAACTATGTGCCTGGCTATGTTCTTGATGAGACGCCCTTTACAAGGGCCTACGAGTCTAACCCTGTAAGTGACCTGACGGACATCGTTACATCCGCCTACCAAAACACAAACCAAAACAACGCTACCCGATACATCACTTTTAATGGGACAAGCAATGGAGGAGAGTTTTCCCAGGCAGGTTTTGCAGGTTTTCCTTTGGTAAATGCCAACTTTACGACCGGCGAGACAGCAAGGTTTGTCAATGCCCCATTGATTTACTACACGAAAGGCCGTGACCTCACTGGCAACCAACCATTGTGGACGACGGCAAATACGTGGACAAGAAATGATCAACCAGGGTTCAATTCTGCTAATCCGCACTTAAGTACAAATCCAGACTCTCCGGACACTCCGGGTGCGGGAGATATTGCTGTCATTGGTTTCTTCCCCTATGATGACCCCAAAACTACATATCGGGGATACTCTCACTCGGCAAGAGTAAATGGAGGTGATGTGACTGCAGCTAGGCTATTGTTTACTCAGATGACAGATAATTTGGGTAATGCGCCTGTAGTAAGAAAACCACTATCGGAACTTGGGGGATCGAACGACTTTCAATTTAGACCGACGCTAACCTGGAATTCAACAGGAAATATTTTAATTAAAGTGATAGAGGGCGAGGGAACTATTCGTGTGAGAGGAGGAAGCACAAACAATAACCAAAGAGATCCAAGTTTCGCAGCTGTAGACCTGGGGCTCTTCAGTAGCCAAGATTCTTCGACTCTACTCTATGAGGCTTTCAATGATTATACCATAAACAACATTCCCGACGAAGTTCCTACACTGTATATTACTAATGATGGATGGGGCTCAAATAATCGAACTGTAACCATCGCAAAGAACTTCACGACAAATCAAAACCTTGAAGTTAGTGGCAACTCGAATTTAGAGCTTAGTAGTGCGTCTGGGGGTAGTGCCACGATCAATGCCAACCTTTACCTTAGACCATTGACTGATGGCACCGGCGGAGGAGAATTAAGGCTCTTAAATAGTGGAATACCGTGGTCAATTGATGTTAAGGGGAGCGTTTACGTTGGAAATCCAACAGGAACCGCTGCTTCAGGAGGAAATGTAATTCGAGTGCAAAGTGGCGGTACTGTTAACCATAGTTTATCGGTTGGTGAAAACATTATTATTAACACGACTGGCAACAATACCACAATAGCACCTAATGGAAATGGGCTGATCTTCGGAGGGAATACAGAATCAAATATCCACCTAACTCTGAAAGGAAGCCTTTCAGGTGCCCTCAACACTACCAACGGAAACATACCCCAACTTTACAGAGTTGCACTAAACAAGAAGGAGAATACAAATGCGAGTTTTGCTTTCAACGACAGCTTCACACTTAGCGGCACAACAAATACAACCGATAAAGCGATTGAAATAGTTAATGGGAAACTTGTATTAAATGACCCGCTAATCGATGTGACACTCTCAAGTGGAGGAGGTAATTTCCTTCTGCCCAATTCCCTCAATATCGAGGCAACCTCAGGATCTGGTGGTTTAGAAATCCAACAAGGTGTAGCTAGGGTAAACGGCGCCAACACTGGTATCATACTTGACGGTTCACTCGTTATCAGTGGCGGTTCACTGAACATGGATGGCGGTGTTGGAGTCAACAACTTTATAGAGTACTCGGCGTCTGGAAATGCATCTATTGAACTTTCCGCTGGCACTCTGACCGTGGGTTCTCAGGTACGAAGGAGTACCGCTTCAACTTCGGGTATTCTAAAGTACACGCAAACAGGAGGTGTAGCCGTATTTGGAAAGAACGCAGTTCCAACCGCCACAAGGGGAGTGTTTGAAGTGATCAACCCTGGCAGCGAGTTCAATCTCGATATTGACGAAGGCGCAGGAGAGTCTTTTACAGTAGTTCGCCACCTCAACTCAACATCAGTACCCACTGTTCGTCTTTCTCCGGCCACAAGCAGCATAAGTGATGGCTCCACAATTACCCTTGGAAATGCAGATACGCCTGCCTCGCAAACGAACTTCGGCATTTACTCCAGCATCAATCTTGAAACGCTGCGGATCGGGTCCGCCAACGTGACTGCTAAAATATACACAGCACCACTTACGGTTGACAACTTGTCCATCACTACGGGGAGTATATTTAACGCCAATGGCCTGGATCTAACAGTAAATGAGGGCATTGTAAACGATGGTACATTTGTTTCGGCTGGCACGATTGCCAACAACCAAACGACTTTCTTTCCAACCTCTTCCACCGGAACGATATCGGGCTCTGGAACTACCACTTTTTGGAACCTTGAAAAGTCAGGATCAGGCTCACTTGTACTTGCAAAGTCCGTGACTGTTGCAAATAATGCCGACATCCTGGCTGGCACTCTGAACACTTCCACTTACGCCTTCAACATTAAGAAGGATCTACTGCACGACGCCACACATATAAGCGCAGCAGCAGGGCCTGGAATAGTTTTTAATGGAACAGAGAAACAAAACCTTGGCAGGTCTTCGTCAGGACTAAGCTATTTTGGTGTTGTAAACCTTAATAACGCAGCAGGGCTGATCATCACCGATACTGACGAAAACTTTCAGGTTGACCAAAAGCTCGTTCTCACCACCGGAGTACTTGATATCGGAGGTAACCTCCTTATCATTCCTGAGACCTCAACCATAGAAAATGGAAGCGGTGGAAAAGCCTATACAGACTTTAACGTACACAGGATGATTCAGACCAACAGCTCCATTAAGGACTTTGGCTTGAGGAAGATTTTTCCAACAATTACAGCAGGCAACTCCACTTTCACCTTTCCAGTCGGTCTTACATCATATACTCCAGCTGTGATAACGGTGAACGATATTTCGGCCAGCTATATTACTGTCAGGCCGGTTGCGGATTTGGCCCCGATTGCCGAGGATGCAGAAACGGCTGGAGCCTGCACCGATCCCGAGATAGTTGACTCCGACAACGTGCTGCAATACTATTGGATTATCAAATCGAGTGGCGTAACAGGCCTCAATGGCACGCTGGAAATGTATTATGATGCAGCCGACTTTTCGGTAACCGCCCCCTATACAGTAGCCAATTACGGGCCTGCAAGACTTTATAACCTTGGATCATTCTGGGACAAAGTATTTACGGAGTCAGAATTTGACGAAAACAATTTGAGAATCGCCTACCCTCTCAATTCCAATACTGACGGAACCCTTGAGGGTATATATACTGCTGGTGTGACCTTACAGAACAATGGCTCCTCATTGCTCTGCGGAGCCGCCATACCTGATATGGTTCCGACTTTTACAACTTACGAGCTGGCTTCGTCTGGCAATTATTACAGCGACGCCTCCTACCAGGAAGGGACGTCACCAGCCCCTGGCTCATCGTCAGATATTGTCGTCAAGTCTGGCTACACCCTGGTTCTGAATTCCAATAATATCCGGATCAGGAAAACGACAATTGAGGCGGGTGCAACGCTGGAAATTGCCTCAGGTTTTTCCAACCACAACCTCGGCTTTGTAACCGGTGCCGGCACCTTAAAGCTCACTTCCAATGGTAGCTCTGTGGCATTCCCGACAGGAGACTATGAGGAATTCTTTCCTGATGCCAACTGTAGCGGTGGAGGTGGTCTTGAGTTCGCTGGTAACGGCTCTTATGCTGTGCTTAATGACATACCAAATGTCAGAAGACTGGTTTTTTCTGGCGCTGGTGACAGAACTGTACCCAATAACAATACGCTTAAAGTGTGTGAAGATCTGGAGATACTGGGGACAGTTAAAGTGGTGGTTCCAGATGGCAATAATTCGACCTCAGTGTATGGAAACATATACAAGTCCGATAACTCAAGCTTCGACAATGGTGGTGGAGCAAGCAAAATAGTACTGAGAGGCCCTGCTGCCCAAAGTGTGTCAGGCAATTTCACTGGAACCAATGCATTTAATAACCTTGAAATCAATAATGCAAACGGAGTCACCATTGTCAACAACGCCGACGCCTCCAGGGGAATTAGTACCAATGCAGATGTGGATGTAGATGGGCAGCTTATCTTCACAAATGGGCTCATAACTACCAATACCGACAATACGCTGAGACTAACGCTTAATGGCACATTGTCTGGGTTTAGCTCAGCCAGGTACGTGAACGGGCCGTTTGTAAGAGTATTGCCGCCAAATGTTTCGTCGTATACCTTTCCTGTGGGTAAGGGATCCAGAAGCGGTGAAATGCAAATCAAGGCACCAACAGGTTATGTAGGCACAAAGGACTGGATTGTTGAATATTACAACGGAGGAGCGTCTGCCATTGGCCCCGTGACAGCAGTTGACCCTGCCGACGGCATTGTGAAAGTGAGCGAGAATGAATACTGGATGATCAGTGTACCCTCCCCGGCGAGCTCAAGTGTAAAGCTAAGTTGGAACAGCGGTTCAGACGTTCAAAGCACCATTGCCAATCTTCGAATGGCATTTTGGTCTGGAACCCTGTGGGACATGATCACCACCACAAGCGCTCCTAGCGGCACGCCAACAGGAGGCTCAATGACTGCCGGGCCCCTTAGTTACAGTACGAAGTTCGTGACTTTTGGCACGACCGACGAAGACACAACCCCGCTCCCGGTCGAATTTTTAAGCTTTAGCGCTACTGAGCTAAATGGCGTTGCGATACTCGACTGGGCCACAGGCTCAGAAACTAACAATGATTTGTTCGAAATTGAGCGCTCTGAGTATGGCATGGTGTATCAAAAAATTGGCGAAGTAAACGGCGCCGGCACCACGACCGACAGGCAAGATTATGCGTTCACTGACTTCCAGCCATTCTGGGGAACATCCTACTACAGGATCAGGCAAATTGATTTTGATGGCCAGTATGATTACAGCAAAGTTGCTTCCATCAGGATTCTTAAAGAAGCTCCTTCCATCAATGCATACCCCAACCCTATCCAGTCGGACATCAATGTTGCTGCCAGGGGGCTTGAGAAAAACTCGCCGGTATTCTATTATATGACCGACCTCAATGGAGCTTTGATCTTACGAGGTGAAGGGCTAGCCGACAGACG
>NZ_CAXBOC010000009.1:0-26242 GCF_963976465.1 uncultured Cyclobacterium sp.
AGCTTGCGTTGGAGGAGATTGATTGGTCATATTAAGCAGAAGACTAGGTTTTAATACTTTTAAAGGAAGGCCCTTGTTGCTTCCTGATTTGGGGGATAAAATTCACAAATCAATTGCTTCTTCTTCCCTATTCGCTCAAAATTAGCCTAATTATCTTAATGCTTTCACTAATTTCTTAAGGTACTTACTCAAAGTCAGCAACCTATTCGATTTTCTTTCCTTTTATTTCTTGCCCCCCTTGTAAAAGCGTCAGGCTCTCAACAGTATCATTTTTTAGTTGAAATGTACTTTTTGCTTTGACAACCGTTAGGAAAAAAGTAGTATCATTTTCAGGATAAATTTCAAATCTATCCTGACCTGTGGCTTGGCCAAATAACTGATTACCTTCTTTTGTAATTGTTATTGTGAATTTGGGTTGTAGTTCATACAAACCAAGGTATTGTTCCAGTGTTGATTCAGGGACTTCGACGGCATCATTTTTAGATGTGAAAGAAGCTAAATCCATTCCGGGATCGAGTAAATGAAAGCCGATATCATCGATATCGGCTGTAGAATTAGAAAGGAGAACCACCCCTTTACCTGTTTCCTTGACAAATCCCGAAAAAGCCCTATAGCCACCTGTTCCCCCGTTATGCCAGATAAGCTCACCCAGTTCTCCTTTCTTGATATGCCAACCCAATGCAACTGACATTTCACCGGCTTTATGGTGTCTCACCTTATGGGATAACTCCATTGCTTCTGTTAATGGACTTTTAACATGGCCTAGGTTGGCTGCAATAAATTTAGACATATCAGAAGTTGAGCTTCTAATTGCACCGGCACCGGCAAGTGTTGGGATGTCCCAATTTTCAACCTGCTTACCACCCGCATGACCTAAAGCCAAATTTTCTTTCATTTTTTTAGTGAACTCAATTTTGGTATCCGTCATCCCTAATGGGGCTGCAATCGTTTGGATCATTAAATCTTCATAATTACTGTTTTTATTCACTGCGAGCAAATGGCCCAATAAGCCCTGAGCAAGATTTGAATATTCATACGCAGCACCTACCGCTCTCAGGGGTTTATAATTTGAAATAAAATCATACATCTGCTCAACGGTATAGTCTGCATATGGATTGTTAGGATTGGCAGGGGTAAAGTTGTCGGGCATTCTGGGAAGGCCGGAGCTGTGGTCTGAAAGGTTGCCAAATGTTATTTCTTTAAGACCTTTTGTCGGAATTTTAATATTTTTGGGAAGAAAGTCGTTTACTTTATCATCTAGTTTGAGTTCACCATCTACAACCTGTTGAGCTAGTAGAATTCCAGTAAAGGCCTTTGATATGGAGCCTATTTCGTAGATGGTATTTTCATTTACTTTCTTACCTTTTGCAGCAGTTAGACCAAAATTAAAATATTGAATGCCTGTGGAATCAATAATCGCCAAGGCGATACTTGGGGTAACCCCCTCTTCGATTCGTTTTTCAATTGACTCTACTACTTCTGTCGGGAGCCCATTTTTATCGGATTTTTCTTGAAACGGAAAGGTGACAATAGGGCTCAAAAGCATAATCAGAAGGATTATGGACTGTTTCATTTGGGCTTGGTTTATAAGTTAATAATCTCTTTGCTTAACGATGTTTTACCTATTGGAGTTGACTAGAGCTTATGTTTGGAAAGGTAAATACAGAAAACCACTTACTATTCACTTTTTGGAGGTTTTTTCTCCTTAAATTGTTTGCTGTTTAATTTTTGCTTGGCCTTATTTCTCACTTTTTTAGTTTTACCTTTTTCTGCCAACATCAAAATTATTTCTCTTGTGAGTTCATTTAGGTCTAAAAGGTGGCTTTGAATGGCTGGGTTTCCATTTTTTAATATTTTATGAGCCAGGGTTGTAGAAATTCCATTTTCTAATAGCTCCAATCGGTAAGATTCTGAAAGTTCATCCACGAGGCCTCTTTTTTCCGTCATTCTAGGATCTTCGTATACTGGCAGGACCCGCATCAATTCCTCTAATTTTTCTACAAGTTTGACTCTGGACTTTGAAGTGAAGGTTAGAAATGGATTTTCCCAGTTAGGGACTATGTCAAATACGTTTGTTTTAGCGTTGAAATTTTCTAAAAAGTTTAAAACCTCCACTTGATATTCTCCCTCTAGGTCTTTTTCAGGTCGCCACTGAAGGTCAATAAGCTTTAGCCTGGATTTGTTATGAAGGATAAGCAAACTCGAGCCTTCAAAATAATGCTCATAACCCGGAGCTGGGTCAACTTCATAAAATTGGTTATAACTTACTTGCCAACCCGCTTCTATTCTTAATGGCTGAAGTTTCATTTGAGTATTTCTTGATTAAAAAAAAACATATGCTGTAAAGCTTCAAGTTCCTATTTTTTTCGCCCATTTAAAATTTCCACATGAAAAAATAGCAGGCAAGTTAGCTGTGTAGCAATAACCTAGGTTGCTTTGGGCTATGTCTCGGGCGTATGGCTTACTACATAATCTGTTTAAGTTATTTAACCTCCGATGTTTTCAAACTCATTGTGTATTTTAACAAGTGAGGCCATTTCTCTTTGTTTCCATAATCCATAGAGATTCCCCAATCAATGCCTTTTTCCTGCTTTGAGGCATCAGTAAAATTACCTTGTCTATAGGATCCCGGTGCTTTGGGATAATCGGCATCAAATGAAGCAACTCTGGCAAACCTCAACCCATCCGAAGCAAATTGAAGGGTTTTGCCTTCAGGACCATGTTCAGAAATTAAAGCCATGACGCCGTTATTATAAGGCCAAACCATTACCTCATGTCCGCTAGTGATGATCGGATTGTTTTTGTATTTAGCATAAGGTCCCTCAGGGTTTTTAGCGATAGCCACTCCCATTTTGGTATTTCTTGGTCCTTCTTTTCCATGTTTAAAACTTCTTCCTTTATAATACATCCAGTATTGCTTGTCTTTGTAAAGAATACAAGCATCATCAATCCTGTAGCTGTCAAAATCATCGGGGAGGTCACTTATTTCTAATACAGGTTTTGGAGAAACCCGTTCAAATGGGCCATCAGGAGAATCAGCCACGGTCAGTCCAATGGCGGTAAAAAAAGATAATATTTGCCGGAAGCTTTGAGAATATTTGGCGTAAATACACTGTATTCATCCCAACTATCTTTTTCCCCTCTGCCAATTGCTTCTCCTTTTTCTTCCCAAATTTCGCCATCTTTAGAAACCGCATACCAGATGGAGGCATCATACCCGCTATACTGCTTGTCTGTTTTTGTATACCATAAGTAATAAACCCCATCAACCAATATAACATCGGATGGGTCTCTTCGGCATATCCCATTTTCGGGCTCTAAACCTTCAAGAATAGAATAACTAAAAGACACCTCATCAATTTTAGTGCTATTTTTTGAAGCACAACCTATTGAAAGGAATAGAACTATCAGTGGTAAGATGCTGTTTTTCATAGGGTTTTATTTATTGCTGAGCAAGGCTTGGCGATGGCAAGTTGAGCCCTAAGCCTTCGAAGAGTGAGGTTAGATAATTGCTATTGTTAGCATGTTAAATTTTAGGCAATATTTATTTTAATAATGAAATTATTTCAGACTCACTGTAATCGTCTAAGGAGGCCCACTTGGTTATTATAGTACCATAACAGCCTGAGTCTACATTTATTATTAGTTGATTAATGCATTCTAATATGGACTTATAATTACTTGTCCTTCTTTTCTCCAAGAGTTGGCAATAATGCCAATCTGTTCCCTTATATAAATACAACTCAAAATATCCTTTTTCTTCTCCAAATTATGAAAATAATACTTTCCTCATTAGAGGTCACATATTGGTTAAAAACCCTCTTCTTTAATCTAATTGATTATTACAATTAAACTTTCCTGCCATTCAAATAAGGTTTTTTATTAAATTTAAAAGGTTTGAACAACAAAAGAGAAAATTATCACCTAATATACCTAGGGATCTTGCATGAGTTAAATGAAATGCTTGCACCCTAAACAAGTCGAAGAATAAGGATATGATTTTCAAGAGCTAGATTATTTCGAATTTGTTTTTAATTTTCGAATCTCATTCTTTTATTTAACTCATAAAACTCTTTAATTTTTTCAGCTGTTTCAACTATTAATTTTTCTATTATAATTTCTTTAATACCTAAAATTCTGAAAATATTAATTTTGACAACGGTCTCAACAAATACAGAAGCATAAAACAAATCCAGTTCTTCAAAAGTTTTATTTTTTGAACTTCTATGAACCAAGTAATTTCGAGTTTTGACAATCTTAGTAAGATATTCTTCTACATTCCAAGACTTTGGTAATAAATAGGAAAAATCCGATTCAAAATCCGACATTCTTTTTCTAAAATTTGGTTCGTTAATATGGGCTAAATTGTTCTCTATTAACTTCCTAATATCACTGTCTTTAATTGAATTTAATATTCCTGCTTTAATTGATTTAAATTTAGTTTTATCAAATAATTTATAATTTTTAAAACGCCTATGAAAAGTCTCGATAGCGAAACAGTTATTTAAAAAAAAGTTTTCTCGGCTTAGCGAATTATTAATGGACTTTTCTAATATTAGCTCTACGCTTGTATGGAGATCTTTTTTCTCAAACCAATTGTGAACAATATTGCTCAAATCATGTATAATGTCTTCAAATTTAACATTAGGGTTCAACGGGGAGGGAGAACCTAAGGGATTATTGTCTAACCAATACAATGTAACTGGAAATTCCTTATTCTGGTAGAAGTTCGTTCTATCGATTTTAGTGTTGATATTGCTTATAATAAAAAATAATTTCTTTATTTCTTTTATTAAGATTAAAAACTCCCAAATATTTATATCACCATTTGCGGAAATTATTTTTAACCCTATATTTTCTTTAATGGTTATTTGATTATTTTCTCGCTTAAAGGTATTTTTGTAAAAGGAGAAAATTTCCAATGAAAATTTATTTGATTCATAAATTTTGATGGGACTTATATCTTCAATAGTTAATTTTTTTTCCTTAATTAACTTATTGTTTATTGCTGAAATATTTGTCCATTCGAGTAGTCCAGTCATTTCAATATTTACTCTGTCAAAATAAAATGATTCAGGATTATTAATGTATTCTCCTTTAAATAAGTATTTTGCTCTATATTTTTTTATATTTGCCCCAGGACCACTCAATGTTTTAACGTTTTGACAGTTTACTAATGTAACTTTTCCCAATCCGTTGAATACTCCAATTATAATTTTTATGTTATCATTTCCTTGCTCGCTTGACGAAAATTCAATTTCTACTCTATTATCAGATATATTAATACAAGCGAAATCAATGGATTCTTTTTCGTTATAAGGTGAAACTATTTTGCCGATATAATTTTCCATTGATTTTTTGATTACTTTTTATCAATATTTATTCACAAACCCTGCTCTGAGCACCTTCAATTATTTCACTTTCGTTAAATTAAGGATTTAGGGTAATTAATCTAATCCTGATCCCATATTTTTATTCTTAACGGTTTAAATAAAGCTGAAACCCTATTACACAACAGGCCTTCTTTAATTCATCGATTTTCACCCTAAATCTGATGAAGAGTCAGACCAGACATTAAGGATCTTGAGCTTTAATCATCGTTCTGATTAAAAAATGAATGTGATTGGGCATTAGACAGTAACACAAGGTACTGCACACCGATGCCATGTACTGCGAATATTTTCTTAGAAAATACCGGTAGTTTTCATCACATCTGAAAAGGTTTTCGCTACCTACCGCATGGTTTATCACATGATAGTAGCTCCTCGGTTCAAATTTTACTAGCCCTTTCATAGTTGTTACATTTTAGACCATATAATATAATAGCCCTATAAGGTTTTTAAAACCTTGAAGGGCTGTTTATTTATTATCCCCTACCGATAAGGAGATGGACTTGTTGAAGTCCAGCCTCCATCGATGACCAGACTTTGTCCCGTGATATGCCTTGCGGCAGGGGAGACCAAAAAGCCCACGGCCTCGGCAATGTCTTTTGGATAAGCAGGCCTTCCCATGGGGGTTATTTCCGACCAGGTTTTTTCATAGCCTTCTTCCGAAGCCGTACGCTCGGTCATGGTGGCTCCGGGAGCCACGGCATTTACATTGATTTTATAGGGAGAAAGTTCTACCACCAAGGTTTTGGCAAGCATCTCCAATGCGGCTTTGCTCATGCCATAGGCTGCCAGATTTTTGTGGGCCTGATGGCCGGTAACTGAAGACATAAAAAGCAGGCTACCTCCTGTTTGCTGCTTAATCATTTGCAGGGATACCTGCTGCGCGAGGAAAAAGCTCCCTGCCAGGTTAAGTTGCATGACTTTATGAAAATCCGCCTCTTTGTAAGTTAGGAAATCCCCAAAAACAGTGATGCCTGCATTGGCTACGGCCACGTCTATGGCGCCAAAAGTTGCCACCGTTTGTCGCACCATTTTTTCAATGAAATGGGTATCTGACACATCTCCGGAAATGCCTTGGCAGGACTGGGGAAAACTGTCGTTGATCTTTTCACAAGCTTTGATGGTGGCAGCTTCATCTAAGTCATTTAGCATGACCTTATACCCTCTGGAAGCCAGTAAAAAAACGATTTCAAAGCCTATGCCCACACCGGCTCCTGTCACTAAGGCTACCGGAGCAGCTTCCGTGTTGGTTTTATTCATCGGGTTTTGTAAAGTTTAAAAATCACCGGAAAACAACTTTGCTTTCCGGTAATAATGGGAATGAATTAATGAGAGTCTTTGGTGACTTCACTTCCTGAATTGCCTTTTAGGAAATCCAGATCGGCTCCTAAATTGGCTTGTTCAACGGTTTTTACATACAGGCTTACATAACCTCTTTCTGTAGGGCTGGCCGGTTTTTTCCAAGCTGCTTTTCTTTTGGTCAGCTCTTCATCTGATACCAATAAATTTAGCTTTCGGGCTTCTACATCAAGCTCTATCTCATCTCCTGTTTGAACCACGGCAAAATTCCCTCCTTCTGCTGCTTCCGGAGTGGCGTGAAGGATTACTGTTCCAAAGCCGGTGCCACTCATTCTTCCATCAGAAATTCTGACCATGTCCTTGATGCCTTTGGCCAGTACTTTTGGTGGCAATCCCATATTGCCCACTTCCGGCATTCCCGGATAGCCTCTAGGACCGACATTCTTAAGCACCATTATGGAATTTTCGTCAATATCAAGATCAGGATCATCAATTTTATTTTTGTAATCATCGATGTCTTCAAATACTACTGCCTTACCTGTATGCTTCATCAATTCCGGACTGGCAGCCGAAGGCTTGATTATGGAGCCTGTTTCGCAAAGGTTTCCTTTGAGCACTACAATTCCTGACAAAGGATTGAAAGGTTCATCAATGGCTGCTATTACCTCTTTGTTATAATTTTCAAATTTTTCATTGTTCCTACCTATGCCTTGCCCAGTTACCGTCATGGCCTCATTGTGCAGGTGGTCTTTTAGCTGGCGAATAACCGGAGGCAAACCTCCCGCGTAGTAAAAATCCTCCATAAAATACTTTCCTGAAGGCTGTAAGTTGGCCAGAAGAGGGATTTCTGCCGAATATTTATCAAAATCTTCCAGATTAAGTTCTATGCCCATTCTGCCTGCAATGGCCAATAGGTGGATGACAAAGTTGGTAGAACCACCTATGGCAGCATTGACCATGATGGCATTTTCAAAGGCCTCTCTGGTCAGGATATCAGACATCTTCAGGTCATTTTCAACCATTTTGACGATTTCCATTCCGGACATATGGGCCATTACTTTTCTGCCGGTATCCGGAGCCGGAATAGCCGCGTTTCCGGGAAGTGACAAGCCGAGAGATTCCACCATACAAGCCATGGTTGAAGCAGTACCCATGACCCCACAATGCCCGTCACTTCGGCAAAGGCCTGATTCTGCGATATAAAGCTCTGCTTGATTGATTTCACCTGAACGTGCACTTTCGCTAAATCTCCAGATATCACTGGTACTAATTTCTTTGCCTCTATACCTTCCTGTGAGCATTGGCCCGCCGGAAACCACGATGGTGGGCAAGTTTACACTTGCCGCTCCCATAACCAATGAAGGAGTGGTTTTGTCACAACCGCAGAGTAAAACTACCCCGTCTAAAGGATTGGCACGGATGGATTCTTCTGTATCCATGCTTGCCAGGTTTCGGTAAAGCATGGCAGTAGGTTTCATCACTGTTTCACCCAATGACATTACCGGAAATTCTACCGGATAGCCACCTGCTTCCAAGATGCCTTTTTTTACAAATTCTGCCAATTCTCTAAAATGAGAATTACAGGGTGTTAACTCAGACCAAGTATTACAGATGCCAATGATTGGTTTACCTCCCAGTTCGTGGGTTGGGATGCCTTGTTTCTTAAACCATGACCTGTAAATTAGACCATCCTTGCCAGTTTTTCCGAACCAGCCTTGGCTTCTTCTTTCCTTTTTATTCATTTTTGGGTTATATTAATTTTTGCTAAAAAGTGAACAACCCGGCAAGGGTAGTACTTTTCGATCCATTTAAAGTATAAGGATAGTAAATGTTTGGCCAAAATAAAATTTTAAACATCTAAAAACCTTTATTGCAGTCGACAATAAATGAATCTTAAAGTAGGCGAATTCTTTTTCAAAATAATTAATAAAAATATTCGTCGGAAAAAGCAAGTGAATCAGTCTTATATTCATGGATAGGGCATGGGTATAAGGGGGTAAGCAAATAAAATTTGGTTTTACCGACATTTTATTGAGAAATCAACCTTTAGTTGGTTTTGCAAATGATGAATAATTAGCTTTAAACTCCTATTTTGGGAGGTCAATTAACAATAAACTCAAAACAATCATCAATGAGCTTTGAAATAAAATCATCCATGGACACCTATGATGTGATCATAGTAGGTTCCGGCGCCGGAGGCGGAATGGCAAGCAAAATTCTCTCAGAATCCGGTTTAAGTGTAGCTGTTGTAGAAGCGGGTAGTGATTTTGACCCTGCAATGGAAGAATACAGAACCCAATTGAGGTTTCCTTGGGAATCACCGAGAAGAGGTGCCAATACTGTGCGGGCTTTTGGTGATTTTGATGCTTCTTATGGTGGATGGGAAATAGAAGGAGAACCTTATACCAGAAAAGACGGTACTGAGTTTGACTGGTTTCGATCCAGAATGGTTGGTGGAAGAACCAATCACTGGGGAAGGATTTCCTTACGTTTTGGGCCGGATGATTTTAAAAGAAGAAGTATTGATGGTTTAGGAGATGATTGGCCGATAGGCTATGATGATGTTAAACCATTCTATGACAGGGTAGATAAAATGATCGGTGTCTTCGGTTCTAAAGAAGGCATGAGAAATGAACCTGATGGAAACTTTTTACCTCCACCAAAGCCAAGGTTGCACGAAGCAGCCTTTACCAAGGCCGGCAAGAAAATCAACCTTCCGGTTTTGCCTTCAAGGGTGTCAGTGTTAACTCGTCCTGTCAACAATGAAAGAGGCGCTTGTTTTTTCTGTGCACAATGTAACAGGGGTTGCCAGGTTTATGGTGATTTCTCTGCAGGAACCGTTTTGGTAAAACCGGCAATCAAAAAAGGAAATGTAGATTTATATACTTATGCCATGGTGCGTAAGGTTACCACCAATGACAAAGGAGAAGCGACGGGTGTTTCCTATGTGAGCAAGGTGGACATGAAAGAGTACAAGCTGAAAGCCAGGGTGGTGGTTTTAGGTGCCTCTGCCGGTGAAACGGCTAGAATCATGATGAATTCAGCTTCTACCAAACACCCTAATGGATTGTCCAACAGCAGTGGAACATTGGGCAGGTATTTGCATGACTCTACAGGGGCAAGCAGATCTGCATTGATGACAGATTTCTTAGCAAGGGACAAGTACAATGAGGATGGTGTGGGATCCCTTCATGTATATACTCCATGGTGGCTAGACAACAAAAAACTTGATTTCCCAAGAGGTTATCACCTTGAGTTTGGAGGAGGCATGCGCCAACCCAATTATGGATTTGGATTTGGTATGGAGTCCATGCGTAAATACATGCAAGATGAGTTCGGCAAACCAAGACCAAATGGAGGCTATGGTGCAGGACTAAAACAAGACATCAGAAATATTTATGGGGCTACTGTTGGGATCGCAGGCAGAGGAGAATCTGTTCCTCAGTACGACAATTATTGTGAAATTGATCCTACTGTTGTAGATAAATTTGGTATCCCTGTATTGCGGTTCAATTACAATTGGACGGATTATGAAGTCAAACAAGCCAAGCACATGCAGGAAACTTTTGAGGAAGTGTTTGATGCCATGGGTGCTACAGTGATGGGCAAGAAGCCCGGTGCAGATACAAAATATGGGCTAGAAGCTCCCGGAAGAATTATTCATGAAGTAGGCACTACCAGAATGGGCAATGACCCCAATACTTCTGTTTTGAACAAGTATTCTCAGGCACATGAGTGCGACAATTTGTTTGTGGTAGATGCCGGGCCATTTGTTTCTCAGGCAGATAAAAATCCAACCTGGACGATTTTGGCACTCTCTATGAGAACATCTGAGTACATCGTAGATCAGCTTAAGAAGAAAAATATCGGCTAATAAAGCTGTAGTAGGAAATAGAGAAATCAGCACCGGAGTTTTCACAAACTTTGGTGCTGATTTTTTTTGTTAAAAATATATCGCAATTTCGGGCCGTGGATTGGCAATATATAATAGAAGGTATTGGAAATGGCTTAGCAGCCATGAGCTGGCTGGAAGGCATAGCAGTTGTATTTGGGCTAAGCTCAGTATATTATTCGATGAAGGAAAATATATTGGTCTTCCCCACAGGCATCATCAGTACATTGATCTATGTCTGGATTTGTTTGCAAGTAAAACTGTATGCAGACATGGGCATCAATGCCTATTATTTTTCCATGTCCATTTATGGTTGGTATGTTTGGTCCAATCCAAAACCCGGGAAAGCAGTTGTGCCCATCACCTGGCTAAGTAAAACAGGAGTGTTTCAATCTTTGGCCTTATGGGCAATTTCCTACCTGAGCTTGTATTTAGTTTTGACCAATTTTACAGACAGCGATGTGCCTTATTGGGATTCATTTACCACTTCCACCGCTTTTGTAGGAATGTGGCTGATGGCCAAAAAGAAGGTGGAAAACTGGATAGCATGGATCATTACGGATTTGGTTTCGGTACCTCTTTATTTTTACAAGGGTTTGGTGCTTACTTCTTTTCAGTTTTTTGTTTTCACAGTTTTGGCAGTGCTTGGTTTGATAGCCTGGGTAAAGGCTGCCAAAAAATATGCTGAAGCCTGATGCATAAAATTGTAATCATAGGACCGGAGTCAACCGGGAAAAGCACTTTAAGCCGGCAATTGGCAAGCCATTATAATGAACCTTGGGTAAGGGAATACGCCAGAGAATATATTGATGGTTTGGACCGATCCTATACCTATGCCGATTTGTTGGCCATAGCGAAGGGGCAGGTAAAACTGGAAGATGATCTGGCAAAAAAGGCTGAAAGTAAATTGTTTTGTGATACAGACCTTAGGGTGGTTAAGGTGTGGAGTGAGCATAAGTTCAGGCAAACCCATGATTGGATAAAAAAGCAAATCGAAAGCAGAGAATATACCCTTTATCTGCTCACTGCAATAGACATTCCTTGGAAAGATGACCCCCAGCGCGAACATGCTGATCCGGCCATGCGCGCGCATTTTATGCAGATTTATGAAAATGAGGTACGCACCTCAGGTTTGCCTTGGAAAACCATTCGAGGAGAAGAGGAAGTACGCTTGAAAGCAGCCATTGATTTTATTGAAAAGTCTTTGGATCAATAGAAATTTTCATAAATTCATGCTTATTTTATTCTCCCAATTTAACCAATCATCTATTGCAGGTACCGAAACTATCTTTTTTTTGATAGATTAACGGATTCTTGCTGATAGTTACGGAATTTTTAAATAATTTCAGGATTGTTTTTACCAAATAAACTCAAACATACTTACCCATGGATAACCATAAGCAACAAATGCAAAAGTACTGGAAGCGCAATATTAGAACCTTATTGATTCTTCTTGCGGTTTGGTTTATTGTCTCTTTTGGCTTTGGAATTTTGCTTGTTGAACCGCTTAATGCTATCAAGATTGGTGGCTATAAATTGGGCTTTTGGTTTGCGCAGCAGGGCTCCATATTTTCTTTCGTTATATTAATTTTCGTTTACGTATATCGGATGAATAAGCTAGATGAGGAATTTGATGTCAATGAAAAGTAACCCTTATAAATAATCACCTACCTATGGATATTTTAACTTGGACCTACATTCTGGTAGGTCTGTCTTTTGCCCTGTATATCGGCATTGCCATCTATACCCGAGCAGGATCAACCAAAGAATTTTATACAGCAGGGGGAGGGGTTTCCCCTTTGGCAAACGGTATGGCCACTGCGGCCGATTGGATGTCAGCCGCTTCCTTTATTTCCATGGCCGGAATTATTGCTTTTTCCGGATATGATGGATCTGTATACCTTATGGGCTGGACCGGAGGCTATGTGCTTTTGGCATTATTGCTAGCTCCTTATCTTCGGAAGTTTGGAAAATTTACCGTCCCTGATTTTGTAGGAGACAGGTATTACAGCAACAAGGCCCGTGTGGTAGCCGTATTTTGTGCCCTCTTTATCTCTTTTACTTATGTAGCCGGACAGATGCGTGGCGTAGGCATAGTTTTCTCAAGGTATCTGGAAGTGGATATTGAAACTGGAGTATTGATAGGAATGACCATTGTGTTTTTCTATGCCGTGATGGGAGGAATGAAAGGAATTACCTATACTCAGGTAGCCCAATATTGTGTGCTGATTTTTGCCTTTATGGTACCTGCCATATTTATTTCTATCCAGTTGACCGGTAATCCTATTCCTCAATTGGGACTGGGAGGCACCGTTCAAGATGGAACTTATCTATTGGATAAGTTGGATGGGGTGTTGTTGGATATGGGTTTTGAGGAATATACATCCGGAAGGAAATCAATGACAGATATTTTTGCCATTACGCTGGCGCTGATGGTTGGTACTGCCGGCTTACCACATGTGATTGTTCGGTTTTTTACCGTGCCGAGGGTAAAAGATGCAAGATTATCTGCAGGATATGCTTTGGTATTTATTGCCATTTTGTATACTACAGCCCCAGCCATTGCTGCTTTCGGAATTTACAATGCCATCGATACTGTAGCAGATAAGCCTGTGAATGAATTGCCTGTATGGGTCGAAAATTGGAAAAAAACCAATTTAATAACCGTTGATGATGTAAACAATGACGGCATCGTACAGTATACGCCAAACCCTGAGACCAATGAACTCAATATAGACAAGGACATTATGGTATTGGCAGCTCCGGAGATTGCAGTATTGCCCAACTGGGTGGTAGGGCTAGTTGCTGCCGGAGGAATGGCCGCTGCCTTATCTACCGCAGCAGGTCTGCTATTGGTTATTTCCACCTCAGTTTCCAGAGATTTGTTTAGGACATTTGTTCCGGACATGACCGAAAAAACCGAGTTAATCATCGCAAGGGTTTCTGCAGCTTTAGCAGTAATTATTGCCGGTTACTTTGGTATCAACCCACCGGGATTTGTGGCTGAGGTAGTGGCCTTTGCCTTTGGGTTGGCTGCGGCATCCTTTTTTCCTGTCATAATTATGGGTATATTTTCTACCCGAATGAATAAAGAAGGCGCAATAGCAGGCATGGTGACCGGATTGGTTTTTACCCTTGCCTATATTATCTATTTTAAATTTATTCAACCAGAATCCAATTCCATGGACAATTGGTGGTTCGGCATTTCGCCCGAAGGAATTGGCACCATGGGAATGGTAATAAATTTTGTTGTTTGTTATGTTGTTTCCAAACTTACCCCACCACCACCGGAGGATGTGCAGGAAATGATTCAAGAAATTAGGATCCCTAGAGGAGCCGGAGAAGCCCATAACCATTAACCTAAATCAATGCAGGGGATTTGTTGGAGTCAAGTGCTTTGCATTATTTAATTCACCTAAAGTTTAATAAAACCTAAAATATCGAGATATGAGCGATAGAATTCATAGCCTGAGTGGTTATTTCCATGAATACCAAAAAAGTGTAGCAGATCCGGAAAATTTCTGGGCCAGAATTGCCGATTCTTTTCATTGGAAAAAACGATGGGATAAGGTCCTGGATTGGAATTTTGATGGTCCGGATGTAAAGTGGTTTGTAAATGGGAAACTTAACATTACCGAAAACATCCTGGAAAGGCATCTTTTTATCATGGGCGATAAGCCTGCGATTATATGGGAACCTAACGAACCCGGAGATCCAAACAGAATCCTTACCTACAAGGAATTGTATGAGGAAGTTTGTCGTTTTTCTAATGTTCTCGTAGAAAAAGGTGTAGGTAAAGGAGATAAGGTTATTATCTATATGCCCATGGTACCGGAGGCAGCAATCGCCATGCTTGCCTGTGCTCGTATTGGAGCAGTGCACTCCGTCGTTTTTGCAGGATTCTCCAGTTCTGCCTTGGCAGATAGGATTGAAGACTGTAAAGCCAAAGTGGTGCTTACCTCAGATGGAAACTATAGAGGGAAGAAAAAAATTGCCGTAAAATCAGTTGTAGATGAGGCTTTGGAGAGCACCGATCTGGTAGAAACCATGATTGTGTTCCAAAGAACAGGACAGGAAGTAAACATGAAAGCCGGCAGAGACTTTTGGTGGCATGAAGCCATTGAAGGTCAAAGTACCAGCCATGTAGCAGAAGAAATGGACAGTGAGGATGAATTGTTTATCCTTTATACTTCCGGTTCTACAGGAAAGCCTAAAGGTGTGGTACACACTTGTGGTGGATACATGATTTATTCCAAGTTTACCTTTGAAAATGTATTTCAATATACCCCCGGAGATGTGTACTGGTGTACGGCCGATGTGGGCTGGATTACCGGGCATTCATACATTGTGTATGGACCACTTTTGACCGGAGCCACCACCATCATGTTCGAAGGAGTGCCAACCTATCCTAACCCAGGTAGGTTCTGGGAAATTGTGGACAAGTATAAGGTCAATCAATTTTATACCGCACCTACTGCCATTAGGGCCTTGCAGGTGCACGGTACTGAGCCGATAGCCCCTTATAAACTTGATTCCCTTAAAGTTTTGGGATCAGTAGGAGAACCTATTAATGAAGAAGCTTGGCATTGGTACCATACCCATATAGGAAAAACAAAATGCCCAATCGTTGACACTTGGTGGCAAACTGAAACCGGGGGGATTATGGTTTCTCCGTTGGCAGGCATTACACCAACCAAACCTGCTTTTGCTACCCTTCCACTTCCGGGCGTGCAGCTGGCGATTATGGATCCGGATGGGAAAGAGCTTAAAGGAAATTCTGTAGAAGGAAACCTTTGCATTAAATTCCCTTGGCCGGGAATGATCCGAACCACTTATGGTGACCATGAAAGGTGTAAACAAACTTACTTCTCCGCTTATAAAGGCATGTATTTTACAGGTGATGGAGTAAAAAGAGACCATGATGGCTATTATCGTATCCTCGGTCGTGTGGATGATGTGATCAATGTGTCAGGGCACAGGATGGGTACTGCTGAAGTAGAAAATGCCATCAATGAGCATCCTTTGGTAGTGGAATCTGCTGTGGTAGGTTATCCGCACAAAGTTAAAGGCCAAGGCATTTATGCTTATGTGATCTGTGACATGTCCAATAGGACAGAAGCAAACCTGACCAATGAGATCAAAGCTTCGGTTACCAATATCATTGGGCCAATTGCCAAACCTGATAAAATTCAGATTGTTCCGGGGCTTCCTAAAACTCGTTCAGGTAAAATCATGCGTAGGATCCTGAGAAAAGTTGCAGAAGGTAGCATGGATAATTTGGGAGATACTTCCACCTTGCTGGATCCGGATGTAGTAGATAAGATTATTGCAGGAAGGAAGGAGTAAATCCTTAATTTTCTGTTATTATATAAGCAATGTATGGCAGGACTTTTCTGCTATACATTGCTATTCCTTTGACCCAATTCCCATATGAGCAATGTCATCGTTAATAGGGTTGTTGATTTCCTGAAAAAATTCCCCCCTTTCAGCTTTTTGTCTCCTGAACTGCTAACTCAGGTCGCAAAGCAGGTAGACCTTATTTATTTTGAAAAAGATGAATTTTTGTTTCAAAAAGGAGAGCCGGCAAAAAAATACTTTTTCGTGGTCAGAGAAGGTGCCATCAAGCTAACAGACATTATTGATGGTAAGGAGCAAACCATGGAATTTTGTGATGAAGGGGATGTCTTTGGGGTGCTGGCCCTGTTGGGCAAACGGCCTTATATCCTAGATGCCAAAGCCAATGAAAATAGCCTAATTATTGCTGTCCCTGTGGCAGTATTCGATAAGATTCTCAAAGAAAACAGCCAGGTAAGTCTTTACTTTGCTTCGGGATTTGCCTCCGGCCAGGTGGTGATCCGTTCAGACCTTTCAGAAACACAGAAAGTGCGTTCCCTTTTAGGTAAAAGTGCGCAGCAGAATGGACTATTGCTATTTCCAGGACAGGCTTCTATAAATTATTCACAGCCTGTTATCCAATGTTATATAGGTGATACCGTGTCCCGTGCTGTAGCCAAAATGAGTGAGGCCAAGGTAGGCTCGATTATTATCGTGGATGAGGATAATTTCCCACAAGGCATCATTACGGACAAAGATCTCAGAAATCGACTGATTGCTGAAGGCTTGCCTTATGATACCCGGGTTGAGAAAATCATGAGTCACCCTGTGGTGACAGCAAAAAAGGACCTCGAATTTTCACAGATATACCTCAACATGGTGAAAAACAGGCTGCACCACCTGGTTTTTACCGAAGATGGGACCGATCAATCCGGTATAGTCGGAATTATCTCAGACCATGATGTGCTTCTTTCACAGGGCAATAGCCCGGCAGTGCTTATCAAGGCTTTGCAGGACAGTGAGGATGTGCATGAGATTGCCAAATTACGGAATCAGGCAGAAGGAATGCTGATCTATTTCTTGGAAAATGAACTGGCCATTGATTTTATTGCCGGGATCATTACGGAAATCAATGATACCATCATTCAGCGGGCCATTCACATTGCTAAAAGCAGGCATTCGCCTCAATTTCCAGAAGTTTGTGATACTCCCTTTTGTTTTCTTGGTCTCGGCTCAGAGGGTCGAGGGGAACAATTGCTTCGTACAGACTTAGACAATGCCATTGTTTATGAGGATGTTTCGGCTTCCCTGGAAGAAAAGGCCAGGGGGTTTATGCACTTGTTGGCAAGGGATGTGATGGATATACTTTTTGCCTGTGGTTTTCATTCTTGCCCTGCAGAGATGATGGCAAACAATCCCAAATGGTGCCAACCCATGTCTCAATGGAAAGATTATTTCAGGCAATGGATCAGGAAATCTGACCAGCCTTCTTTGTTAATGGCTTCTATATTCTTTGATTTTAGGGCAGTGGCCGGAAAAATGGCCCTTGCGGAAGAGCTGACAATGCATGTGTATGAAGAGATTAGCAAAGGGAAAATTTTCCTAAATTTCTTTGCCAAAAATGCCTTGTTAAACCCTCCCCCATTGGGCTTCTTTCGGAACTTTATTATTGAAAAATCCGGAGAGCATGCAGAGAAGTTTGACATAAAGTTAAGGGCCATGATGCCGCTGGCTGATGCTGCAAGGGTATTGATCCTAAACCATCAGGTAGTGGGAATCAACAATACTTTCAAACGGTATGAAAAACTTGCCGAACTTGAACCCAATCAAGCGGCATTGTTTAAGGATGCAGGGAAAGCCTATGAAATATTTATGCGCATCAGGGCCCTGGAAGGATTGTCTTCTTCCTCTTCCGGGAGGTTTATCCAACCCGACTCTTTAGGTAAACTTCAACGCCAATTGCTTAAAAATGCATTTTTTCCCATTGATGAAATACAGAAAATTTTACGGGTAAGGTTTCAACTGGATTATTTTGGCAAATGATATGGAATGGAAATCAATTTTTGGCCTTCGTCCCCTACCAAAGCCTGCCTATATCAAGGCTTATGAACAGACCTTACTCAAAAAAATCCCTAAAGGTAAACCAATCAGAGAACTGGAGTTTCTGGTTTTTGACACAGAAACAACGGGACTGGAAGTAAAAAAAGATTATGTGCTTTCCTATGGAGCAGTGATTGTGAGCAACAATAGCATTCGGATTTCCGAGTCCAAGGAATTTTATTTGCGGCCAAAAAAACGCAGCAAAGAAGCTGTAAAAGTACATGGCTTGGTTCAGGAAAGGCCCTATATCAGCCGAGAGGAATTGATAAGGAGCTTTCTGGCTGATGCAGCCAATAGAATTATTGTAGGACATCATTTGGGATTTGACCTTGCCATGCTGGAGAAGGTTGGCTACCAACTTGGCTTGAAGAAAATCCGCCAGCCCGGTCTAGATACCTATGACTTGGCAGTAAGGATGGAGGTAGGGAAATTTTATAACCCACATACCATAGCCTCTCAGGATTACTCCTTGGACAAGCTTTGTGAGCGGTATGGGATTTCGCTGGATGACAGGCATACGGCGGCAGGAGATGCCTTGCTTACCTCTCAGCTTTTAATAAAACTTCTGAAAATGGCTGATAAAAAGGGAATAAAAACCTTTGGTGAGTTGATGGCATGACCCTAAACTTAGGGATTCCAACGGGCATCAATGGCAGCAGCGGCTTTTACATAAATATTTAAACCTGTTTCAGATGGGTAGATGCCTTCAATGACTATTTCAGGAGATTGGAGGGAAAGCGCAAATAAGCTTAAGTCCAATTGACTTTCTTGACGTAAAAACGTTTTTGCTTTTGCCAGTTGTTCTTCCACCGGAAACACCGCTTTTTTTCGAATAGCTTTCAGAATTTTTCTTCGCTTTAGCCAATTGGTGGTATTTGCCAGAAAGTTTTTGGTAGAAAGCTTAAAGTCTATAGCTTCAAGTACTACGTTTTGGGATTGAGGATCAAAAACCGGTTTTCCGGCCAAATAAAAAGTGCCATCTAAATCTTTTTTTCCGCTTCTTTTTCCGGTGAATTCCATGGTGATCAGGGTTCTTTCACCGAAGTGGCGAAGGCTAAATTTCTTCGGCAATAATTTGGTTTGTTTGTCTACAGTTAGGAGCTTTCCTTTGAGTTGTTTTTCAAGGTAAGCCGCCATTTCTTCAAAACTTATATAGATAGGTAAGGTTAGGTTAAAATCATTTCCTTGCACATTTTCTTGGCTCACCGGAGGAAGGGCTGCCAATTGTGTGGGCAGCGGTTTTTCTTTTTGCCTTAAAACCTCTCCTTCCAACCCAATGTTGAGCAAGAGCTTTTGATCATTTGTAAATTGGTTTTCCACGGCAATTTTGTCAGGCCTTGTATACAAATAGCTGGCAGAGAGTCCACTGTCCAAATACCTGGGTTGTCCAAAGGTGGCCCAGAAATTATTGGCTATTTGTTTGATGTCCAGAGACTTTAAAGATCCGGAGGCCAGTTGATCCTCCATTACCCCTATCATTTTCTTCTTTACCAGAGGTTCGAAATCGATGTTAAAACCCAGAAAATCATATTGTAAAGCTTTGCCCCAAGATAAAATATCCAATTCCTCTATGCCAAAGCTGTAGTCGCTATTGATTTGAGGAATAAAACTGACTTGTGGAGAGAGGTTTTCCTGAAAGGGAATGGCAGAAGAGATCTTTTGTCCGAATATTTTCTTTTCCAGCCTTACCTTGCCGTCCAAAAAAACAGGTAGCCCTACCAATACTTTGCCCTCATCTGTGGCTGACAAGCTGAAGCGCCCATTTTTCTTTAGATCCACATCCGCATACAGCCCATTCCCCAGTTCCAATCCCTCCTCTTTAAATAATTTTTCAGTGAGGCTTTCATTTATTTTTCCCTGAACGTAGGACAGGGGAATTTCTAGGCCCAGGTTTATGGATAGGGCTGCTTTTGGTAAAGCAGGTGGAGGAGCTTGGGCCTCAGGACCATTTAATTTTAAACTACTACAACTAGAAAAGGCAGCAATAAGAAGAGCAATTATTAGCAATGAATATCTTGGCATATTGACTTTAACGTCTAAATGGAAAGATTGGGGGTGAAGAAATGGGATTTTAATGCAGAGGTAAGAGAAAAATAGGACAATTCAAAAAAATTGAGCCTCCTTTGAACTTTAAGCACTTTTATTTTGGTTATTGGTTTTCAATATTAGTCGAAATAAATTATGAGTTGGATAAAATTAGAGGATGCTTCTCAATTGAATGCGATCAAAGAGCAGAGCAATGAAAAACCGGTGGTGATATTTAAACATTCCACGAGTTGTTCCATTAGCGGTATGGCTTGGAATAGATTGCAAAGAAACTGGAAAGACGGAGATAGTGAAAAGTTTACCCCTTATTACCTTGACCTCTTATCTTACAGGGCTTTGTCCAATGCCATAGCAGAGGAATTTGATGTAACCCATGCTTCTCCTCAAGTAATTGTGGTGAAGGGTGGAAAAGCGGTCTATAATAATAGCCATATGGGAATCAATTATAATGAATTGGTTTCATTGGAGGTATAGAAATATTAACTTTTTGTAGCCCTCCAAGGATTAAAACCCTTGGAGGGTTAGTGCTATTTGGTTGGCTATTAATCCCTTAAATTTACCGTTTGTTGGGTAAAAATTCCTTTCAAACTTTTTCAGTCTTTCCATTAAACCTTTGGTAATGGAATAAGTCTAACCCTCATATTTAAAAAGATATGTATATGAGGATTTTTACTTTTCTTACCTTCTTTGCCCTATTGATGGCTTCTACGCCACTATTAGCCCAAAGAGACCGACAAGGCCCTCCTTTGATTCGAGGGATTGTTGTAGACCAAAATAGCCAGGACCCAATGATAGGGGCCAATGTATTGCTAAAAACCCAGGGGGACTCTTTGATTAGCAATACCACTACAGGGGCAGATGGTAGTTTTACTATCGCTCATCCTCGCCTTCCTGTTTTTAAACTGGAGGTTTCTTATGTAGGTTTCGAAAAAGTAACCAAGGAGTTTCGCCGCGGGATGACCTTGGATCTCGGTAAAATAAGCATTGGTGAAGATAGCCAACTGCTTGGAGAGGTGACCATCGAAGGAGAGAATGTGGTGGGTGAAATGAGGGGTGATACTGCCGTCTTTAATGCCAGTGCTTTTAAAACCAGAGAAAATGGGATGGCAGAGGACCTGATAGGTAAACTTCCCGGGGTAACCATAGAGAATGGAAAAGTACAAGCCCAAGGGGAGGATGTACAAAAAATATTGGTAGATGGGCGAGAATTTTTCGGAAGTGACCCTTCCATTGCCTTAAAGAATTTGCCGGCAGATGCCATCTCCAGCGTGGAGGTGCTGGACCAGAAATCTGATCAGTCTAGGCTTACCGGTCTAGATGATGGCAACTATGCCAAAACCATCAATATCATCACCAAAGGAAACATGCGAAATAGTTATTTTGGTAGGGTATATGGTGGCTATGGAACCGATGACAGGTATTCTGTAGGCGGTAATATTAATTTTTTCAACGGAGCGAGAAGGATTTCTATTATAGGCATGTCCAATAACGTCAACCAACAAAATTTCTCTTCAGACGATATGCTGGGAGTAAGCACAGGAGGCGGAGGCCGAAGAAGAGGGGGACAAGGTGGAGGGAACTTTGGGGTATCCCAAAACAATGGAATCGTAAACACCAATTCTTTAGGGTTGAACTATAGTGATAAATGGGGGGAAAAGATCAATTTTACAGGTAGTTATTTTTACAATGCTACGGAGAACTCTATTTTGGAAAACACCAACAGACAAACGGTGGTTTCGGAAGATGTAAGTCAGATTTATCAGGAAAATCAGATCAGTAATATTACCAATAACAACCACCGTGCAAATGCCAGGATGGAATACGATATCAATGATAAGAATGCGCTGATCATCCGACCAAGTATCAATTTTCAGGACAATAGTAGATTTACAAATCTTGGAGGTTTGAACCTGGACCAAAATTTGGATAGCTTGAGTGATACTAGAAATGAAACAGGGATAAATACCAATGGATTCACCCTATCCAACAATCTTACTTATAGGTATAAATTTGATAAGAAAGGAAGGACTTTTTCTACGGATGTTAGCACGGCTTGGAATGAAAGAGACCAACTAACAGACTTGATTTCTGCCAATAAGGATTATGTAAGAAATTCCTTCGATACACTTGTTCAGCAGTCAAGTGCATTGTCTGATGGATTTAATTACACGGCCAATTTTACCTATACAGAACCCATAAGTGAAAAATCAGTGGCCACAGCTTCTTATCAAATAGGAAACAACAAAAGTGCTGCAGACCAAAAAACCTTTCAGCTGGCCAATGAGCAAGGCATCATGGTGTTGGATACGGCATTAAGTAATGAATTTGACAATAAGTTTCTTACTCAAAAAACAGGATTGGGTTACCGTTATAACAATAATTGTTTGAACCTTAATATGGAGGTAGACTATCAGTATGCAAAATTAAACAATGTAAGTGTGTTTCCTACCGAAGGGGTTTTCAACCGGGATTTTAAAAACATTCTTCCCACGGTGACCATGAATTATAGAAACGAAAGTGGAACCCGCTTTCGCTTCAGGTACAGAACCAGAACGAATGAACCGAGTGTAAATCAGCTGCAAAATGTGATTGACAACACCAATCCTCTGAATTTGTCTGTAGGTAATCCATCCTTAGGTCAAAGTTATAACAATAGTATTTTTGCTAATATTTCTAAGTTTGACATGGAGACCAATAGAACCTTCTTTATGTTTTTATTGGGTTCATTTACCAGTGACTATATTGGAACAAGCACCTTTGTTGCTCCTCAAGATACCCTGATCAACAATGAGGTTATGTTAAGTAGAGGTGGGCAGATTACTACTCCGGTGAACCTAAGCGGGCAAATGAGCACCCGACTTTTCATCAACTATGGAACCAGCATTCCGAAATTGAAAACCAAGGTGAACTTCAACCCGGGTGTCAGTTATAGCAGAACGCCGGGTATCATCAATGGACAAACCAATATCAATGAAAACATAGACATCAGTCAAGGGATTACTTTTGCAAGTAATATTTCCAAGGATGTAGATTTTAACCTTTCTACAAGGGGAAGTTATTCCATTGTAAACAGTAGTCTTCAGAGCACGCTAGAAAACAACTATTATACCCAGACCAGTAATCTGAAGTTTTATTATTCTCCCAATGATGGAAAGACCTTTATCGGCAATAATGTAAGTCATGTGCTCTACAGTGGCCTTGCAGAAGGTTTTGACCAATCGATTTGGTTGTGGAACATAGAAGCAGGCTACCGTTTCCTTAAAAACAATAAGGGAGAGCTTAAGGTATATGTTTTTGATTTGCTGAAACAAAACAACAGTGTGTCAAGAACCATCTCTGATGTATCTGTTTCCGATGTGTATTCCAATGTAATGACCCGTTATGCCATGGTTTCTTTTACCTATATCATTGGTAAATTCAAGAAATCAGATCTTCCTGCGGATGACCGTGGAGGAAGGCCAGGAGGAGGATATCGAAGACCAGGTGGGGCCAGAAGCTGGTAAGGAAAGCCATTGCGCGCTCCATTTAGGGGGTGATTAATATAAAATACTAAAAGCCGAACAGTTCGATACTGTTTGGCTTTTTTTGTTATCCAATGTATTACGGGGTTTCAACTCGGAATAGAAGGTTTATTGCCTATTTCGGGATTAAGAAAGTTGGAAACTTTCAGTATTTTAGGTCCAAGTTACACTACGTTAAACTTGAACCAGTGGGTTTTTTCATAGGTTAACCGGAGGCTGAGCCTGTCGAAGCCGTAGGAACCGAAAATGTTGATAACCAAACTTCCCGGAGGATGAGCCTCTCGAAGCCAGCGGAGTTGAGTATCCGATTTCAAATCGAATTGATTTCTGATTATCAATAGCCCCCAGCTTCAGCCGGGGGATTAGAATGTAATATTATATTTCGGGGCTTTAGCCCAATCTTCACTTTTCAAGAATAAAAAGATTAATTAGGCGCTAAACCTAGGTTGATGGCTTATTTTTCCAGCACCCATCTCTCCTCCAAATTTTGGCTAAAGCCGGGTGAATTGTTATGGCTTTTATAAATGGGCTAAAGCCCATTCCTATTGAGCAGATTTCGTTAATCAATTTGAATGAATTCGAAAACTTTCTGCATTGTAGGTCCAAATTACACTATGTTAAACTTGAACCAGTGGGGAAATCTCCTCTCGGAGGCTGAGCCTGTCGAAGCCGTAGGAACCGAAAATGTTGATAACCAAACTTCCCGGAGGATGAGCCTCTCGAAGCCAGCGGAGTTGAGTATCCGATTTCAAATCGAATTGATTTCTGATTATCAATAGCCCCCAGCTTCAGCCGGGGGATTAGAATGTAATATTATATTTCGGGGCTTTAGCCCAATCTTCACTTTTCAAGAATAAAAAGATTAATTAGGCGCTAAACCTAGGTTGATGGCTTATTTTTCCAGCACCCATCTCTCCTCCAAATTTTGGCTAAAGCCGGGTGAATTGTTATGGCTTTTATAAATGGGCTAAAGCCCATTCCTATTGAGCAGATTTCGTTAATCAATTTGAATGAATTCGAAAACTTTCTGCATTGTAGGTCCAAATTACACTATGTTAAACTTGAACCAGTGGGAAAATTTCCTCTCGGAGGCTGAGCCTGTCGAAGCTAACCTACTCGTTGCAGTTATTTACTTCAACATTCCAGTTTGGAAGTGGGTAATTGAACCTTTAATCCGGAAATTTCCGCCTTTTTGGCAGGGATTTTAAGTTTTAACCAAAGTAATTGACCAAAAACCGACAAGAGAGATGGTTAAAAGTAAAGCATTTTGGTAAAATGAGGGGTTATACAGGGTTTTAGCCGGAATTTTTTTATTAAGAACTGATGATAGATTTCCTGAGGCTTTGCATGGAAAACAAAAATGGCTTAAAATCAGTAATTTGAAGATTTCAATTGATAATTACCTAATGGCAGTAAATCTTACCTTAAATATCCATGCCTTTCTATTGTTATCCGTTTACAAACGTTTACAAACGTTTGTAAACGTTTAACATACGGCTATTTACCTGAGTTTTTCATTGATTGAAAACAAAAAGGTATGCAGCAATTGACATTATTTAAACCCCAGCCTAAATCAGGAAGGTTTAAGGTTTTTATCCCCTTTTTTATGAAGAAGGAAAGGGAAACTTTTAAATCGATGGATGGAAGTTTTTACCACTATGAGCAACGCTTATGGAGTTTGCCAAATACGGTGAGAAATATCGATTGGGTGCAAAAGCAATTTGGCGACAAATTGGTAATTAAGGAGATAGGACAAAAACCAATCAAATCCCCTTTCTTTGTCCTCAATAAAAAAAGCCAGGAAAAGTTAGATCAGTTGCATCAAAAATTAGTACTAAAGGGCTATAGTGAATCTACTGTAGAGAATTATAAAAGTGCCTTTTCCAAATTCCTCAAATTTTTTGAATCCAGGAAATTGCCGGAGCTATCCAAGGAAGATATTGAAGGGTTTGTTTACCTACAAGTAAGTAAATACAAACTTTCCGAATCTTCCCAAAACTGCCTTATTAATGCCATAAAGGCCTATTATGAGCATGTATTAGGCAAGCCGAGAGAATATTATGAAATCCAACGTCCAAAGCGCAGCAAAACTTTACCGAATGTATTGAGCAAAGAGGAAGTAGCACTATTAATAAAAAGTACCTCCAACATAAAACACCGCGCCATATTATTAACCATTTACAGTGCCGGACTACGGATCAGCGAAGCCTTAAAATTACGCATTTGTGATGTTCATTCAGATGAAGGCTATCTATTTGTGAAAGGGGCCAAAAACAAAAAAGACCGAAAAACGGTACTTTCCTCCGTATTGCTACATGAACTCCGGAGCTATTATAAAGTATACAGCCCTTCTTACTGGTTATTTGAGGGGCAGGAAGGGGGACAATATTCTGCCGCCAGCATACAAGCCATATTCAGAAAAGCTGTAAAAGCAAGTAATATTAATCCATGGGCCACTGTTCATACCCTTCGCCATAGTTTTGCTACTCATTTATTACAGTCCGGCACTAATTTAAGAATGATTCAGGTGTTATTGGGGCATAGCAGTTCCACTACTACCGAAATTTACAGTCATATTTTAGCCATTTCCAACAAAAATGTGGTTTCTCCCTTAGATTCCTTGTCCGAAATCCTTAATTTGACAGGTGAAAACAATGAAA